>JBDTTC010000122.1:0-6746 GCA_039930825.1 Arenimonas sp. | reverse complement strand
CAGGGCACCTATGAAGCTGCGTTGCGCGATCTAGGCCGTACCTACCACGGCGAGTCGGCTGAAAAAATGATGCGGGTCATGGCTAACGTGCAGTCCGCGACCGATGCCGACGCCTGTTGGGCAGTTAATACCCTGATGACAGCAGCGGAAGCTATGCCGGCGAACTATACTGAAGCCCTGATGAGACGTTCCTGGGGCAACTAACCATGATGCCGGCAAAAATAAAGTTAAGGAAGCTAGGTTCCGGTATTTTGTTTTTGTTGGGATTGGTCTGGGCGTTGCCGATGAGTCTGGTGGGCCTGGTGGCGGGACTGATGACCATGCCGATCGGTTCGCGCTTACGTTACTCGGATCATGCCTTGGTATTTTCCGGGTTTCCATTTGGACCTGGTGGCGCCATTACATTCGGCAATGTGATTCTAAATACTGCCAAAGACCTTGATGCAATTGTTACGACCTATCAATGTCGTGCGGATGGTAATCGCAACGACTGCATTCGTATCGGCAACCACGAACGCGCGCACGTCTATCAATATATGTCGTTGGGAATATTCTTCCTGCCGATTTATTTTCTCAGCGGTGGAATCAGCGTGAAAAATCCAATGGAGCGTGCAGCAGATCGCTATGCGTTGACTGGGAATGGCTGGTGGCCGTGGAGTGGTAGCTAGCGATTTGAAAATAAGCGATGGAACGGCATCAAAATCAAACTAGAGATTCGCGCCAGAAATCCGAATAGCCAGTAGATGGCAACCAGAAAAAATGTCGCCATCGTGAAAATAGCACCGATAATAATTGAGAAGACAGTTTTTATCATTGTTCCGATCACTTGGATGCTGTAGCAAAAATGCGAATGTGTCTGTTGTATGAGAGGTGTTCAACGCAAAAGGGTTCGAATCATGCCCGAGTTTACATAATGGGTTTTGATTTACAATCTTTCATCTGCGGCTTGACCGCAATGGTCGGATGTAAACATGGCTGAAAACATTGTGCCTGAGTCGAGCAAGCCTTATTTACGGCCTCTGCACGCTTTTCGCGGGCTAGCGATTCTGGATATCGTATTACTGCATTCGTTTGCCGGTGCAGTGTACTTCTTTGCCGCCCCAGGAGTGGATGGTGTATCGGCTTTACACTTGAAATATGTTTCCGAAACGCTTTTTCACAGCGGTACAATCTATTTTGCACTGATCTCTGGTGTGCTGTTTACAGCAGTGCTGGAGCCGCGCGGATGGCAAAGATTTACCCGTGACAAACTGAGCAAAGTACTGCTGCCGTATGCGTTGATGAGTTTGCTGTTTACTTCAATTGTCATGGAAGTAGGTGTCGGGCTAAGGCTTTGGGATAGGGGATGGATTTCATTCGGACATGTCTATCTGGAAAATATTATTAATGGTCGCGCCTTAAATAATTATTGGTATATCCCTTTGGTCATGGTGTTGTTTTCGTTAACACCATTGTTGTTGAAATCCTTGCGTAGCCGCTACGCAAACGGCTTCCTGCTAGTGTTTGCCGTGACGCCTCTTTTTCTATCGCGTACCGGATCGGACATAACGTTACCGATGTTTGGGCACTTCATCGGTATATACGCAATTGGGCTTTATCTCGGTGAAGACTATGGTCGTAAACGTCTGCTGCTCACACGTAGGCGCTGGTATCTGTTCGTCATTGCGTTAGTCAGTTCAGTTGTATTGTTTTGTTTGTACGAAAATGATTTCGAATTCTTCGGCCCGGTATCGGTACGCGAGTCATTGTTCTATGTTCAACGTCTGGCAATAGCGGGTTTCGTGATCGAGGCGCTGCATCGCTATGAGGATAGATTGCCGCGATGGCTCGATATCATTGCCGACCAGGCGTTTGCAATCTATTTTTTGCATTTGTTTTTTTTGCTGGTGAGTTGCCACTATTTTTTGAAATGGCTAACTGCTCCGGTGAATACAATGAGTATTTTTCTGATTGCACTCACGATGGCTTTGTTAGCTTTGCTGGCATCGATGGCTGTTTGCTATTTACTGAAAGCCCTGCTCGGAAAACGTTCGCGATATATCGTCGGGGCTTGAATGCTTTATTGAAGCCTGTATTTTTTAGGCACAAAAAAAGCGCCTATTCGACATGGCGCCATTCAGTTCAACAGCGCTAGGCAGTTGTATCCGTATAACTATGTTGGTGCCGAAGGAGAGACTCGAACTCTCACAAGGGGTTACCTCGGCGGATTTTGAATCCGCTGCGTCTACCGTTCCGCCACTTCGGCCCGAAGTGAGCGCGAATTATACCAATTTTTTTCGGAATGTCAGCGACATTCGACGGTATCGAGGCAAAGAGTTTTCTTTTTCCGCAAATACCAGTTGTCACCTTGGGGTTCGAACGTGGCGCAATCGTTCATTGCGGCCTGATAAATATGCATGGAAATGGCGATTTGCTTTTCATTCGGGTTGCGAATGGTGTGGTATTCGTGTGGTGGTAACAGACTGCCTGCGGTTCCTGTTCCTGCAGTCAAGGTTTCATGCATCGAAAACAGGTGTAGATCGCCGTTGGTTTCTTCGAGTTCGTAACGAACAATTTCCAAATTTCCCTGCCAGACGCCTTCAACACACCAGAGTCCGCAGTGGTCGTGTATCGGGGTGCCTTGGCCTGGCGCCCAAGTCATGGCCACTACGCTGATGCCGGTTTTTGAGCAGGCATACAGTTCGCGGCGGGCGTAATGGCCTTCAACGGGTTCGAACACGCAATCGGGCAGAAATACGGTTTTATCGCGAATGAGACGGCATAGCCCGTCTCGCAATGAGGTAGTAATGGCTTCGTGATTAGCGAGCTGCATCGCTTCGTCAATCATGGCGAGCAGGGCGTCGCGACCGGTAAATGTTGGGTAGTCTTCCATCCGAGTAGTCTATAACTTTGCAAGGAAAGCCGCGATAGTCGGACTGAAGCGCTCGATATCAACCAAGAATGCATCATGGCCTTGAGGCGATGGCAAAGGAGCAAATTCAGCCTCGCAGCCCCCTGCGCGCAGGCCTTCGGCAATTTGTTCCTGCTGTTGCAACGGGAACAGGATGTCGGTCTGAACACCAATAGAAAGCGCACGTTCAAGCTTGATCGATGCCAATGCGCGCATTACATCGCCCTGACCATATTCGGCCGCATCAAACCAGTCCATCGAGCGGCTTAAATAGAGGTAGCAGTTAGGATCAAATTGATGAACGAAACGGCGGGCATGACCTTCGAGATAACGTTCTACTTCAAATTCCAGCCCGAACGGATCGTCATCGAAACATTCGCTGTCAAAACGGACGCGACCAAAACGGCCGTCCCATTCCATGGCTGAGCGGTAAGTCACAACGCCCAGCTTGCGAGCCATGCGCATGCCGTTTTCGGGATATTGCTCGTCAGTGTATTGCCCCTGGTTCCATTGCGGATCAAGGCGAATAGCCTCGCGCTGCAATGAACGGATCGCAATCGAAAATGGCAATGCTCTGGCACTGCCGGAAACATTAATATGCGAGCGCGCACTGCCCGGATGCAGCAGCAAATAGGCGAGTGCGGTCATGCCGCCCATAGAGTTGCCAATCACGCAGGCAAGTTCAGTAACACCCAATGCTTTCACTACTTGAAACGCGGCATTGGCGCCGTCTTCAATCGAAAGCTCCGGAAAGTCCAGGCAATAGGTTTTATTCGTTAATGGATTGACGGATGCTGGTCCGGTAGAACCCTTGCAACTACCAAGTGAATTAACGCAGATGACAAACCATCGATCAGTATCGATGGCTTTACCAGGCCCAAGCATCGCTTCCCACCAACCTGCATCGACATTACTAGTATTTGAAGCAACGTGGGCATTAGGAGATAAGCCAGTCAGAATCAGGATGGCATTACTGGCATTGGCATTCAGCTTGCCCCAGGTTTCGTAGGCCATGCGTGCGCCAGTCAATTCGCTGCCGCGCTTCATCGCAAAAGGCGAAGGCAGATCAACAAACAAAGAATTTTTTGGAATGAATTCCGTCATTGTGTAATCCGCGATAATTTTATTTCGATAGTTTTCGTGTTTTTGCTGTCGCTGGTTATCGGGTCTGCTTCGATATCGCCCGTTTGAGCATTGGCAATGCCCTGCATTGAAATTCGGGCGGAGATCGATACTGTTTCCTGCGAGGACAAATTCGACGTTGGCATCAGGCTATCGGCATCACTCAATTCGAGCTCAACTGGAAATGTATTTATAACGATACGCTTTGCCGCCACCGGCGGTCCGCCACCGTTGATGGATTTAGCAAACACGAATAACACGGCGCCCGGTTTGATTTCAGATGCGAGCGATTTGTCCAGCGACACCGTCACTTTGAGACGGCCGGCATTCGCATTTTTTTCAGTGGCGGCCATTTGCAGCGGCGGTTTGTTTTGCTCTGCACGCGCAATATTTATCTGCTCACGCAATGCATTGGCAGCTTCTGTATCGAGCTTGGGAAGTAGTTTGTCGAAATAGCTTTCGGCCTGTGCCAGGTCACCTTGCTGCAGGAAATTCATCCCCATGAAAAACAAGGCACGCTCATGCCCGGGATTTTCCGTTAGTGCTTGCGCTAGTAGTTCGATTGCTTCTTTCGGAAATGTCCGTTCTTTGCTGGAGCGCAACATGGCTTCGGCCAATTCAGCTTTTAGATCTGGATTGCCGGGGTCGAGTGAAATGGCTTTTCTGAAAGCACTATTCGCTTCTTCAAAATTGCCCATCGCATTGTGCGTACGAGCCAGTAATACCCAGCCTTCGGTGTTGCCCGGATTGGATTTCAATTCTTCTTGAAGGTTCGTAATGGCCGTATTGATATCCGGCGCAAGCTGTTTTTGGTTTTCTGAAATAAACGCGTTATCCAACGCCTGCGGGCTACCGACAAAACGATACAGCGAAAATGTCAGCAGGGGCAGGGCGATGATCAATGTGATGGCGAGTTTTCGCTGGGTTTTTATCAATGGGTAACTCGCCAGGCCTAGGGCGATCAATACCAATATTGCAGCGGCCAAAATGAAAAGAGTCATTACCATTCCTGCTCGCTGTCATCTTGCGTGTGATTATTTTGAATGTTCGCTGCCGGCATGGCGGCACTGCGTTTTTTGACGATGACGAATATACTCAATGCGCCGAAAACCAGCACTAGCAAGGGACCAAACCAGAGGAGCCAGGTGTTTGGTCGCACCGGTGGTTTGTAAAGTACGAAATCGGTGTAACGGCTCACCATGAATTGTTTGATTTCCTCATCTGATTTTCCTTCGCGAATAAGGCTCAATAATTCCAGTCGCAGATCCTTGGCGATCATTGCATTGGAATCTGCAAGACTCTGGTTTTGGCACATAACGCAGCGAAGTTCAGCGGCAAGGCTGCGAAAGCGTTGTTCCTCTTCAGTACTACGGTAATCGGTCGGATCGATGGCCAGCAATGTGTGGCTGAAAAAAAACAAGGCCAGGAAAATAATTTTTTTCATCGCTTCGACTCCAGTTGCGGGAGTATTTCTTGTTCGATGATTTCCGGTGTGATCGGGCCGACATGTTTCCAGCGTACGATGCCGTCAGCATCAACTAGAAAAGTTTCCGGAGCACCATAAATACCCCAGTCAAGCGCAACACGTCCGGCTTCATCAAACAAAATTAGATCGTAAGGATTGCCGAACTGCTGCAACCATTGATTGGCGGCCACTGTTTCGTCTTTGTAATTGTAGCCAACGACTTTTACCTTGCCGCTTTTTGCCAGCTCGGAAATGATGGGGTGCTCGATTTGGCAAGCCGGGCACCAACTGCCCCAAACGTTCAACAAGTAGCTTTGGCCTTTCAGGTCGCCAGTCTTGATCATGCGGTCTTGCTGGTTGAGTACCGGCAATGAAAACTGCGGCGCTGGCTTACCGATTAGCGGTGAAGGGATCGCACTATTATCCTTGCCCGAATTCATTCGCACACCAACGAATAGCAATAAGGCAAGGCCGATAAATGCAATCAACGGTAGAAAACGCGTGCTCACGGATTGGCCTCATTGGCATTACGTCGTTTGAAGCGTTTGTCGAAACTCACGACAAAGCCGCCCATCGCCATTAGCAGGGCACCGAGCCAGATAAAACGGATAAACGGCTTCACGTATAGACGTAGTGCCCAGCTGCCCTTGTCATCCAGCGGCTCGCCCAACGCGACATAAAGATCGCGATGCGGTCTGGAATTGATCGCTGATTCGGTCATGCTGTTACCGCCACTGGCATACATGCGTTTTTCCGGATGCATGGTGGCGATTTCTTTTCCGTCACTACTAATGACAATGGTGCCGCGATCTGCATTGTAATTCGGGCCTTCCACTTGTTCGACACCATCAAAGCGGAACTCGTAGCCGCGAATGGAAAAACTTGAGCCCGGCTTTGCGGCAACGTCTTTTTCAACACTCAGGCTTTCGGTCATCAATACACCGAAGAAAAATACTCCGACGCCGATATGGGCCGATATCATGCCGATCATTTCGGCAGTGAAGCGACTGCCGGAATTTTTGAAACGTGATCGAGCGAAAGCCAGAGTGCCCAGTAAAATCCAAACGGCGACTATCACGCCTGCCGTCGATTTGAAGCCGCTCTCAGGCCAGAAGAAAAAACTGATGGCACCAGTCACCAAGGCCAGTATTGTCCAAGGCAATAACAATTTGAAAGGTTTCGATATCTGGTCGCTTTGCCATCTCGTTAACGGCCCGAATGGCAGCAGCATAATCACGCTGCCGATGATCAGCAGCGCGTGCAGCGCCA
>JBDTTC010000121.1:0-4218 GCA_039930825.1 Arenimonas sp. | reverse complement strand
AACTCCGCCAGGGCCGGAAGGCAGCAACGGTATTGACTGATTCGTGCGCCGAGGCAAGTTGGCGGGGCCGCCACCTTCAGTTTCTTGCAGGAGGGCCCTGGGGGCCCGCATGGCCGCCCGCAAGCGGCCTCCTACGAAACCGGATGCAACCAATCCGAGCTGCCGTCCCCGTAACGTTCTTTCTTCCAGATCGGCACTCGCAGTTTGACTTCGTCGATCACAAAGCGGCATGCAGAAAATGCGGCATCCCGGTGAGCCGCAGTTACGCCAACCCAAACCGCACAATCGCCAATCGCCAGGTCACCGATTCGATGTACGCAAAGCGCATCCAGAATCGCAAATTTTATGCAGGCTTCGGCCAGAATCTTTTCGCCCTCGGTTTCGGCCAGTGCAGCATAAGCCTGATATCCGAGCGCCTGCACGGGGCGCCCATCATGATGGTTGCGCACCCAGCCCTCGAAACAGATAAAGGCACCGGCCTGGTCATGCCGCATTGATTCTTTCAACGCTTCAAGATCAATAGCTTGTTCAGCAATACGAAATTTTTTCATCCGCCAGACACCGGTGGAATGAACGCAACTTCACTGCCGTCGTTTAATTCATGCTGCCAGCTGACAAAAACACCATCAACTGCAACGCGAATATGCGCAAGCTGGAATTTGAACTGGTATTTCTGCTTCAGACTTTCATACAAAGCGCTTAATGAAGTCGGCATTTCGATCTTTTCCGAATCCATGCCCGCTGCTTCCTGAAAACTGGCGAAATATAAAACGGTAATCGTCATAAAACTTTATAGGCTCCGGTTTTTCCACCTAGCTTCTCGATAAGTTTTGTCGGGCCGATTTCAATATCATGGCTCAAGGCCTTGCACATATCGTAAATCGTCAAAGCAGCAATACTTGCACCCATCAGTGCTTCCATCTCAACGCCAGTGCGGTGCTGGGTTTTCACGGTGCAACTGATGCGCAAGCGCTCCGAGTCATGCCAGTCGATCGTGATTTTTATGCCGTCGATGGGTAGTGCATGACAGAAAGGAATCAACTCATCAGTACGCTTCACCGCCATGGTGCCGGCAATAATCGCGGTATCGATAATCGCGCCTTTCTTGGTCGCCATATCGGATTTGATAAGTTGTTTGGCGACGGCTTTTGGAAACACAACATTGGTCACGGCCGTCGCCTGTCTTGCCGTGATTGCCTTATCGGTAACATCCACCATCGCCGGGCGTCCGGCGGGATCGATATGAGTGAGTTTGTTGGTGCTTTTTGATTTTCCGGCCATCTCAACCCCCGATAAAATACATTTCGATTTTCTTGCCCGGCTTGGCCTGGGAATGTCGCAGCTCGCTGTAGCGGTCTGCACGATTCATCCAGATGCCGCTTAGTTTTTCATTCAATGCAGCATCGCCCTGGGCAAGCTCGCTGCGAATATCATGGCCCTTGCCTGCGAATAAACAGGTATAGACATGACCATCAGCCGACAAACGTGCACGGTGGCAATCGCCACAAAATGGTTCACTGACCGAACTGACAAAACCGATTTCACCGGCACCATCAACAAAGCGGTAACGCGAGGCAACCTCGCCACGGTAATTTGCCGACACCGGTTCCAGTGGCCATTGCTGATGGATCAGCAACTGTAATTCTTTCGATGGCACCACATCCTGCATCAACCAGTTATTGCAATTGCCGACGTCCATGAACTCGATGAAACGTAAGACGTGTTTCGTGCCACGGAATTTTTCCACTAGCGGCAGCACCTGATTTTCATTAATGCCGCGTTGAATCACCGCGTTGATTTTCAGCGTAGCGAAACCGGCTGACTCTGCTGCCTCGATACCTTTCAAAACATCCTGCACCTGGCCCCTGCCGCCAGATAATTGCGAAAAAATACTGGCATCCAGTGCATCCAGGCTTACGGTCAAGCGATGCAGGCCTGATTGCTTCAACGCCAGCGCATGCTTTTCCAATAGCGAGCCATTGGTGGTCAGCGCAATATCTTCCAATTCAGGGATGCATGACAAGCGTTCTATTAATTCCGGCAGATTTTTTCGGAGCAAGGGCTCTCCGCCGGTCAAACGTACTTTGCGCACGCCGAGTTTCACGAACCCTTTTACCGCACGTTCGATTTGTTCGAAAGATAGGCGTGCGGCATTTTGCAAAATCGCATCATCCGGCGTTTTATCGGCCGGCATGCAATATGGGCAGCGGAAATTGCAGGCTTCAATGACGGAAACACGCAAATCGTGCAGCGGCCTCGACAGCTTATCTACAGGCATTACGATCGAATTTTGCAGCTGTGCATTCATCATTGCACCATGCGACTTTCGGTCGGCGAAGGCAAGGCAAGTACCTCGCCAGGCTTAGCAATCTGGTAACCACGGGCTATCAATTTCTCGCCATGCATTTGCGATTCGTAGTGGTACAAAACGCAGCGCTGCAACAAATCTTTGGGATACTCGCGTTCCAGATCTTCGATGCCACTATGCGATGGATTGCCCAGCCACGCGCAATCATGGGCAATGAATTCATTCGCATCGGCATGCTTTGCGAGCATTTCCGGGATCGGGCGCGTATCGCCACTCCAGATCACACTGCCGTGCAAACGCAGGGCGTAGGCCGTTTCAGGAAGATGATGCCGCACGGGAAAAACTTCATACCAGAAACCCTTATGCCAGAATCCTTTCGACACCGGAACCAATTGAAAACCATCCCACCAGTTCGCACCACCTTCGGCAATCACACCCGGATACTCGGCCAGACGCTGTTGCAAAAACGGCAAGACCGTGACCGGCACATACAAACGAACCTTGCCGCGTTTTGCATCATCGAAAAAGATTTTGTAAAACAATCTTTCCAGGCCGGCCACATGATCCATGTGAACATGCGTAATGAACAAGGCATCGGGGGTGTCCTGATAATGCTCCATATAAGCCGTCAGGGCTTCCTGGCCGCAATCAATCATCAGCTCGGGTTTACCGTCACATTCGATAACCGACGAAGCCGAGCCAAGCTCGATCGCTTGTGCGTTACCAACTCCAAGAAAACGTAAAGTCCAAGTCATCGTTCCATCTCCGCATCATGCGCCGCACGCAAGACATGCATGCCGGCCAATATGGTTTCCTCGCCTACTTCGCCGCGGTATTTCAGCAGTGAACGCTGCAGTCGCTGCAGCACCTCCACACACCATGCTACCGCTGTCGTTTGCATTGTGGCTTTGTCCCAATCAATCAGCCAGATGTTTTGGCCCGCGTCGATCAAGATATTTTGTGCATTCAAGTCCGCGTGTTTAGCACCGGCTTTGTGAAAGGCAGCAATGGTTTTCCCGAGCGCGGCCCAGGGTGCAGATTCGGTCCGCTGATGTACGCAATCCATGAAACTTTGCGCATCACTAATACGCTCAATCAATATGCCGGCACGATAGAACAAGCGATGCTTTAAATACATGGCAGCAATGGGCCTGGGCACCGGTAGTTTTTTTTCGCTCAGCATTTGCATGAAATGGAATTCGTGAAAACTTCTAACACTGTTTTCATCTCGCCAGAGATAGCGCGAATTACTGATTTTTGCCGCCCAGCCGCCACGACGATAATGCCTTAATACTGCATCGCCAAACCCTGCTTTTACAAACCAGGCAGCGCCTCGTCCTCCTTTACCGCTGATTGCTTTTGCCTGCTCGCCATAATGCTCTGGCTCGAAAAAAGCCGAATCTGCTTGCTGCCATAGGCTAGTGTCGAACACAATCGCACCTTGTTCACCTTGCTGGTGAATCGACATACGGCTGTTTGAGCTAGTGTTCGACGAATCCATAACCGGAAGTTTAATGTGTTTGACCCCGTCCTGCCCGTAGCGCCTGCTTCTATCTGCATTTTACGCCTGTCCGCACTGGGCGACGCCATGCATGTGCTGCCATTGCTGCATACCTTGCGCAGCGCCTGGCCGACAACTCAGATTAGCTGGGTACTTGGAAGGGGCGAAGCCAAACTGATGGAAGGCCTGAGCGATGTCGAGCTGATTGTTTATGACAAGAAAACCGGCATCGGGGGAATGCGTGATTTGCGCAAGAATTTGGCTGGTAGGCGTTTCGATGTACTATTGCAATTACAACTGGCAATGCGCGCCAATTTTCTGTCTTCATTTATCCCGGCAAAAATCAAGGTGGGCTACGATGCCGGGCGCAGCAAGGCCGACAGCCACGACCACTCGGAGTGGAGCTTGC
>JBDTTC010000120.1:0-9724 GCA_039930825.1 Arenimonas sp. | reverse complement strand
CTGCGTGTCGTGATCGACTGTGGCAGTGGTGCAGCAGGAGAGCTGGCGCCGCGATTACTCGAAGCCATCGGTGCGGAAGTCGAACCCTTGTTCTGCGAGATTGATGGTACGTTCCCTCATCACCATCCGGACCCAAGCGATCCGGACAATCTGGTTTCGCTGATACAGGTAGTGCAGCGCACCGGTGCCGACATCGGTCTGGCACTTGATGGTGATGGTGATCGTCTCGGCGTAGTCACACGTTCGGGTGAAATGATTTTCCCCGATAAGTTGTTGATGCTATTTGCGGCCGACGTGTTGGAGCGCAATCCGGGTGCCTGCATTATTTACGACGTCAAATGTACCAACTTGCTACCAACGCATATCCTCCGCTACGGCGGCAGCCCGTTGATGTGGAAAACGGGCCATTCATTAATCAAGAGCAAGATGAAAGAAACCGAGGCAGAGCTGGCCGGCGAGATGAGCGGGCACTTCTTTTTCCGCGAACGCTGGTATGGTTTTGATGATGGTTTATATGCAGCAGCCCGCTTGCTGGAAATCCTCGCTGCAAGTCCTGAAGACGCCGAAGAAGTATTTGCGGCGTTGCCCAAGAGCGTCTCGACACCCGAGATCAAAGTTCCTGTTGCCGAAGGCGAGCAATATACATTTATCGAAAAATTTGTCGCGCAGGCAAAATTCGAAGGGGCGCGGATTTCAACGATTGATGGGCTGCGTGCGGACTGGTCCGATGGCTGGGGTTTGGTTCGTGCGTCCAACACAACGCCTGTTCTGGTATTGCGATTTGATGCCAAAGACAATGAAGCGCTGATTAGAATTAGGTCCGCATTCCGCCAACAGCTGCTGACGGTAGACCCAAGTTTGAGTCTGCCTTTCTAATGGAAAACACCCATAAAAAAACGCGGCTTCGACCGCGTTTTTTTATGGGTGTGCAGAACTAGTTCAAGGGTGTTGCTGGCGTTTGTGTGGTTGGCGCCGCAGTGTTGGCAGGGGCTGCCGGTGCACCGGTCGCAGGAGTCGTTGTCTCGGTGCCACGTAATTCGCGGTACCGAGCAAGGACGGCGGCATATTCATTTTCCATTGTTTTTACATCGTTGTGACTCGATGCCTGGGCGGTCTGCTGTTTCAGCAATTCGACATGCATGTCCTGAATTTGTTTCGCGCGTGCTGGATCAACCGAGCGCTTTGCAAGCTCTGATTCGGAGGCCTGTGCCAGCATTCCAGTCAAACTGCCGCGAATGCTTTTAATACTAATGTCGGTGGATTCGATGGTTTGTTGCAGCAAGTCAATCCGTTCTTTGTAAGTACGACGCAAATCGTCTTCGGTGGCGTAATTGATCATCATCGCGTCTTCGATGCGCTTTTTCTGGTCTGCTGTTTTTTGGGCCTCGGCATCTGCCGCTTTCTGTGCCGATTGTGTCGTACGTTCGGCTTCCGTTAGTGCCCGGTCAACCGTGCCCAAGCTTTCACCCTTGGAATTAATTTCCTTCCGTGCCTGATTTACCGCTTCAGGCGGTAACTGGTCACTAATCTGAACCTTGCCGTCCTTGTCAACCCAGCGATACAGTTTTTTCTTTTCCTGTGCGTTTAGGCCGCCAGCCAAGAGGCCGGCGATAATCGCAAGTGCTAGTAGAGAACGGGTTTTCATGTTGATTCCTTAAGCCTCACTTCCATATTGCGAACGATACGCCACTAAAGCTTGTTTGTAAGCTTGCAGTGCGGGATTTTCTTCCGCCATTTGCAGCAACTCCCTCAATCCGGCAATCGCTAATACCGGTAGGCCGAATTCGGCGGTGACTTCCTGAGCGGCCGAATGCGCCCCTGATTGGCCGCGCTCCTGCCTGTCCAATGCAATCAATACGCCACAGGGCATTGCACCGGCTTGTTTGATGATCTCGATCGACTCACGAATGGCCGTGCCAGCGGTAATCACGTCATCGACAATCAAAACACGGCCTTGCAGTTTGGCTCCCATTAAACTGCCGCCTTCGCCATGAGCTTTTGCTTCCTTGCGATTGAAAGCTACCGGCACGTCTCGTCCTTTTACCGCTAACGCTATGGCTAGACTGGTGGCAAGCGGAATGCCTTTGTAGGCAGGGCCAAATAACATGTCGAACTCAAAGTGATGCGATTCCAGTGTGGCGGCGTAGCATTGACCAAGCTTGGCGAGCGCGTGGCCCGAATCAAATAAACCGGCATTGAAAAAATACGGGCTGGTCCGGCCCGACTTCAAGGTGAATTCGCCGAAACGAAACACCTGTTTTTGTATCGCCAGTTCCAGAAATTCGCGTTGGTGGGTATGCATAAGTGGTTCAGCTGCCGAGAAGTGAGCGGTGAGTGGAGGTCATGGTTCCGGTGCAGCGCAATTATAAATCATCGCCAGTGCTGCGGCGAAAGCCAAGGCATTTGCTAGACTCCATGAACCACTCACGGCTCAATGTTTCTTGCTCACCGCCTATGAAAATCATCAGTTTCAACGCCAATGGCATTCGTTCTGCCGCGACCAAGGGTTTTTATGACTGGCTTGCACAGCAGAATGCCGATGTATTGTGCTTGCAGGAGACCAAGGCGCAGCGCGATCAGCTGGATGACAGCCAGTTTCATCCAGAGGGTTACCATAATTTTTTCCGTGATGCCTCGACCAAAAAAGGCTATTCAGGAGTCGCGATTTACTCGAAGAAAAAACCCGATGAAGTTCGTACGGGCTTGGGTTGGGATGATTTCGATGAAGAGGGGCGCTATATCGAAGCGCGCTTCGGGAACCTGAGTGTAGTCTCGCTTTATCTGCCTTCGGGCTCCTCAAAAGAAGAGCGTCAACAATTTAAATTCAAGGTAATGGGCTGGATAACACCGATTTATCAGGAGTGGCTAAAGAGCGGCCGTGATTATGTGATTTGCGGCGACTGGAATATTGCCCACACACCGAAAGACATCAAGAACGCAAAGTCGAATGAGAAAAATTCCGGGTTTCTGCCAGAAGAACGAGCATGGCTGACCCAACTGTTCGAAGAACATGGCTGGGTCGATAGCTACCGCCATCTGAAGCCGGATGGCCAGGATTACACTTGGTGGAGCCAACGCGGTGCCGCTCGCGCAAAAAACGTCGGTTGGCGGATTGATTACCAGATCATCAGTCCCGGCCTGAAAAAGCGCCTGAAAAATTGTGAAATATATCCGGAACCGAAATTTTCGGACCATGCGCCTTATATGGTGGAGTTCAAATGAGCGCTTTGGATATGGTGGAGCCGGGCGCGAAGAAAAAATTATCCTTGCCGACATTGCATAGACTCCTTGCCGTATTGGTATTGGGTTTTGCATCGGGCCTGCCTCTGGCGCTATGTACTGGCGCTGCAATTCAGGCGTGGCTGACGACCGACGGTGTCGATATGGCAACCATCGGTTTTTTCGGTCTGGTCGGCGTGCCTTACACGTTCAAATTTCTTTGGGCGCCATTGATGGACCGTTTTGATTTGCCCGGCCTTGGGCGGCGGCGTGGCTGGCTAGTATTAACGCAGCTCGCATTGGCAGGTGCATTGTTTTTGATAGCGCAATTTAATCCGGCCTCACAAGCGACAAGCTTTGCACTTGCAGCAGTATTGATTGCTTTTTGTTCGGCCAGCCAGGACATTGTGCTTGATGCATACCGCACGGATTTACTGCCACCGCAGGAACGTGCGCTGGGCGCCTCGTTGAATGTTTTTGGCTATCGCCTAGCGATGACAATATCCGGTGGTGTAGCGATGCTTTGGGCCGCGCAATGGAATAGCTGGTCGAAGGTCTATAACGTGATGGCCATAATGATGGCGGCGTTCTCGGTGTTTTCATTGGTAGCTTTGCCACGGCTGCGGGAATCGACCCAGAGCTTTTCAATTTCAAAACCGTCGAAGGATTTGATTGGATTCATGGCGATGTTGGCAGGCGTGGTCATTGGGCAGTGGGTTGCCAAAAATCTGCTAGTACTCGCAGGTATGGACCCTGATTCGAAAAACGATTGGCTTCGATTGGCATTTCTTCTTACCGAAGTTGGCTTGGCGATGGCAGGGGCGTTCTGGTTTGCGCGTTTAGCACGCTTTGAAACTTTACTCGGAGCGTTGCGGAGTTATTTCAGTCGTCCATGGGCCTGGCAGTTTTTACTGCTAATCATTTTTTACAAACTGGGCGATGCTTTTGCACTTAGCTTGACTACGCCATTTTTGATTAAAGGTTTAGGTTTTTTGCAGCAAGAGGTGGGTATCGTCAATAAAGTAATCGGTATCTGGCTAACCATTTTCGGGGCTTTGATGGGCGGTTTTGTGATGTATCGCATCCGGCTGGGAAAAGCCTTGCTGATATTTGGCGTTTTGCAGCTGACGGCAATCCTGGCTTTTTATTATCTTGCAGTCGTCGGTAAAAATGCTTGGGGCGGCTTCACATTGCCGCCTTTTGATTTTGTGATCGTAAAAGTGGCCGAAGCCAGTCGAGTTGATTACTTGATGTTGTTCGCGGTAGCAGCGGAAAATATCACTAGCGGCATGGGCACCGCAGCGTTCGTTGCTTTGCTGATGGCGCTGTGCAATAGCCGTTTTTCGGCAACACATTACGCATTGTTGTCGGCATTGGCATCGCTGGGGCGGGTATATGTCAGTCCGTTATCAGGCGTTTTGTCAGAGTCCTTCGGCTGGCCAACCTATTTTCTGTGTGCAATTGCAATTGGCATTCCGGGTGTGTTGGCAGTTTGGCTGATGCGTAATCAACTGTTAGTGCTTGATGAAGACACCCAAACGGCGGATTGAATTTGCTGAAGCACGAACGTCCGTTTGTCATGGATCATTTTAATTTGATTACTTTCATCTTAGTCAGGACAAACGGAGCTTCATGGTTAAGTAACAAGCAGGGCGTGCTTTACTGGCAAGCTTTCAGGATAAATTTATTGGCACTTGATCCGGCTGTATGATGGAAGCAACGAGTTATCAGGCTTTCTTCATTCATAGCTCGGTCTTTGTTATCCCCGCCTTATCATTGCTGGCCTGCTTATATCAGGCACGGGGAAAAGCATAAATTCTGAATGGAATTGAAGAAGCTGTTTCCTTGGCGACGAACTAGAGTTAATCTGGACTCCCCCCAATCATAGTCAAACTCTGTGGCCGACTTTCTTCTCCGTGATATTGATGACCGTGTCGCGAATCGCGTGAAGGAACTTGCGCGGCAGAAGGGCTGGCCATTGAATGATGTGTTGCTGCATCTGGTGAAACAGGCTCTGGGCTTGGCCGAGCCGGACCCGGGGCCGATCCCCGGAGATATCGCACGTTTGAATGGAGCTTGGAATGAAGAAGAATCGCGCGCCTTCTTGGAGGCGATGAATTCGTTTTCTGATCTGCCCGACGATGCGCCTTCCTACATACTCGATGATCAGAAGAGAAATCAGAACCTCTGACTCAATACGATTTTATTTTGGATACAGCACGCCCAATACCCGCGAGCCTTTGGCCCCGGTAGCTGCTGGTAAATTGCCGGGCCTTCTCGCAAGAGCTTCCTTAGCTAGCCACGCAAATGCAGTCGCTTCGACATAATCGGGGTGCAAGCCATGTTCGGCTGTTGTATCGACGCTTAGCTCCGGAAGCATTGTTTGTAAATGTTTCATCAAGACCGGGTTGTGACTGCCGCCGCCACAAACGGACATCCGTTGGCATTCCGGCATTTCAGCATGTAATGCATCTGCGATAACACGTGCTGTTAAGACTGTTAGCGTTGCCTGCACATCCTCGATTGGAATAGGTAGGCCCTGCATTTTTGATCGAGCCCAGTCCAGATTGAACTGGTCGCGACCTGTCGATTTTGGCGGTGGAAGTTTGAACCACGCATCATCTAAGCAACGCTGCAGCAATTGTTCGTTAATCTTGCCCGATGCTGCGAATTTGCCATCGCGGTCATAATTTTGATAGCGATGCAGTCTGCACCAGGCATCCATCATGCCGTTACCCGGGCCGGTATCGAAACCACGCACGATTCCCTTGCGTGGCAATAGAGTCAGGTTGGCAATGCCGCCAATATTCAAAATTGCACGTTCTTCATCGGGGTTTGAAAACACTGAAGCATGAAAAGCCGGAACCAGCGGCGCGCCCTGGCCACCGGCGGCTACATCACGGCGACGAAAGTCGGCAACCGTATCGATGCCACATTGTTCGGCAATAATATTGGCATCGCCCAATTGCATGGTGAAGGGATGATTGCCATGCGGCGCATGCCGCAAGGTCTGGCCATGTGAGCCGATTGCAGTAATTTTATCGGCACTGATCCCTGCATCTTGAAGGCATTGCTTGACGATTGTGGCAAAGCATTGGCCCAATTCGGAATCCAGTTGGCCGAATGCATCCAGATGAATTTGGGATTCGGTTTGCGATAGCGCCAAAAGTTTTTTTACCAGAGATTCCGGTAAATCGTAAGTGCGTGAAAATTCGACTTTCAATGCTGATTCGAATCCCGCAATAACCGCATCGACGCCATCTAGGCTTGTGCCCGACATCAGGCCAATAAAAAGCCCACTATCAAAAGTGGGCGTTTGGGAGTTTTCATTATTCATTTGCGGAGTTTAACGTTTTGCGAACTGCAATCCACGTTCCATGCTGTCCATCTTTGCAATGGCGGGGGCGATGGTTGCTCTGAACGATGCCAATTGCGGGCCCGACAAGGGTAGTGGTTTCGGCATGGTGACTTTGAGTGGATTTACCTGCGCGTGGTTCACCATGAATTCGTAGTGCAGATGTGGACCCGTCGCCAAGCCGCTCATGCCAACATAGCCAATCGTCACGCCTTGGTTCACATGCTGCCCCATTTTATATTTACCGAAGGCTGACATATGGCCGTACAAGGTGCTCCGGCCCTGGCCATGATCGAGCACAACGGCGCGGCCGTAACCGTTTTTCCAGCCGACGAAACTCACGCGTCCGTCGCCTGCTGCCATGATCGGTGTGCCGGCGCGTGCCGCGTAATCAACGCCTTTGTGCATGCGCATACGGCCAAGAACCGGATGATTACGCATTCCGAATGTTGAAGAAAGGCGGGCGTATTCGATTGGAATCCGCATCAATACTTTTTTCAGCGGCTGGCCGTTTTGATCGAAATATTGCGCTTCGCCATTTTTCGTAAAGCGGTAGGCGGTATAGGTTTTCCCACGGGTAACGATACGTGCTGCCAATACCGCACCATTGCGCATGCGCTGGCCTTCACGCCATTGATCTTCATAAACAACATGGAAAGTATCGCCATCATTCAGGTCTTCGACAAAGTCGATGTCGTATTTGAATACATCAGCCAGTTTATTAATTGATGACGTCGTTAGGCCGGCTTGTTTGGCATCATAGGAAAAGGATTTTTTGATCACGCCAGATGCAATCGCTACTTCCTGATTGACCTCGCGTTGAATGATGTTTTCCTTAACCTTGCCGTCTTCGAGTGCCAACTCAATGCGCGTGCCTTCGTCACGGTCAAAGGCCAATGTCCTCAGCTCGCCTTTTGCATTCAATTCGAATGCCAATTCCTTACCAGGGCCGATTTTTGACATGTCCTTGCGGGCACCTGGCACCACCATCATCTGGCGCATTACCTTCAATGGAAGGTTGAGTTCTCTGAACACATGGGTAAGGGTTTGGCCTTTTTTCACCAATACGTAATGCCAGCCGCTTCCGGCGTCAGCACTTTGTGGTTCCCTTGCTTTCGGTAGGATCAAAGAAACGCTTTCTTCCTGCAAAACGGTTGCCGGTTCTCGCATTGCATTGGCCATGCCGGGTGCGATGGCTATGACCATGGTGCCGACAACGCTGAAAACGCCGGCGAGAAACCAATGCTCGTGTGTCCAACGCGAGAGCGCGTTGCGAATTTTAGGGTGTGGCAAAACGAACTCCGTCGGCAAAACCGGACAGGACTAGACGGCCAGAGTTAAGCAAGATTAAAAGCCTGCGTCAAACCCTTGTAATTGCTGGCTTTTTTGTTAAGAAAGGTTTAACTTTTACTTAACCTTCACGCCCTGAATGGGGTTCGTGATTCAATAGCCACTTTGAATGGCCCAGGGCCAAGAAACCATGACTACTATCGCAGAAAGCCTTGCCCTGATTGGGCGAGGTGCAGAAGAAATACTAAAAATCGAAGAACTTGAAGCACGTTTGAAGCTCGGGCGCCCGTTAAGAATCAAGGCCGGCTTCGACCCGACTGCGCCGGATTTGCATATCGGGCACACGGTGCTTTTGAACAAAATGCGCCAATTTCAGGATTTGGGCCATACCGTCATTTTTTTGATTGGCGATTTCACCGGAATGATCGGCGACCCGACCGGCAAGAACGTCACTCGCAAGCCATTGACTCGCGAAGACGTGCTGGCGAATGCACAAACTTATGCCGACCAAGTGTTCAAAGTGCTGGATAAAGAAAAAACCGAAGTGCGTTTCAATTCGGAATGGTTTGGCAATATGACGGCTGCCGATATGATTAAGTTGGCGGCCCAGCACACGGTTGCACGCATGTTGGAGCGCGACGACTTCAATAAGCGCTTTACAGGGCAGCAGCCGATTGCCATCCATGAATTTTTATATCCGCTGGTGCAGGGCCATGATTCGGTTGCATTGAAGGCTGATGTTGAGCTCGGCGGCACCGACCAAAAATTCAATCTGTTGATGGGCCGTGCATTGCAGGAAAACGCAGGCCAGCCGCCGCAGATTGTATTGACGATGCCTTTGCTCGAAGGCCTGGATGGTGTCAATAAAATGGGCAAGTCATTGGGCAATTACATTGGCATTAATGAGCTCGCAAACGATATCTTTGGCAAGACCATGTCAATCTCCGATACCTTGATGTGGCGCTGGTTTACGTTGTTGTCTTTCGAAAAATCCCTGGTGGATATCGAGCAGATGAAAAGCGATGTAGAGGCTGGAAAAAACCCGCGTGATTTCAAAATGCAGTTGGCCCGCGAGCTGGTGGATCGTTTTCATGGTACCGGCGCAGGCGATGCCGCTATCAACCACTGGAATGAAGTGGTTAAAGGCGGCGCAGTGCCGACTGATTTGGTAACGCAGGATATTCCCGTAATGGAAGAAGGGCTTCGCCTCGGTGCATTATTGCGCGCCGCAGGATTGGCGCCGTCTGGCGCAGAAGCAAATCGCAAAATTGTCGAGCGTGCAGTACGAATTGACGGCGTAATCGTTGATGATCGCGAAATAATTTTTCATGCCGGTCAAAGCTTGTTGTTACAGCTTGGCAAGCGTGGATTTGCGAAAGTAAATCTCGTTGCCGCATGAGTTTTTTGAATTAAAGCTTTCCAAAAAGCTTCCTAACCAGTTAGTATGAGAACCCCTTGCAGCAAACGACTGTTTTCGGCAGTTTGTTGTGACGCGGTGCGGCAAAAAAATCGGTTTTCAGTATTGACGAACCCATTTTATGCCCTATAATGTGCGGCTCCCTTGAGCGAAACGCCTCGGGACGGGTTCTTCGGAATCCACGCAATATGATCTTTGACAGTGTGCGCAGGAAATTTGTGCGGGCGTCTGTAGAGCGGAGTTAAGTCCAATCTTGCAGATGTCTGTTAACAGCTTTAAGTCAATTCAGTAGTAGATGGGTGCAGCAATGCACAAATGTAATACGCAAGCGATAAGAAGCCTAGATTCGATATCTGCAGATAAAAGCTAATAGTATTAAAAGTTTTATAAGTTTTAACTGAAGAGTTTGATCCTGGCTCAGAGTGAACGCTGGCGGCAGGCCT
>JBDTTC010000119.1:0-3889 GCA_039930825.1 Arenimonas sp. | reverse complement strand
GGCAAAGTAAAAGGCGTTGCCGAAGTGAAATTCGTTCTTGAACAAACCGACGGCCATGCCAAAGTGACTGAAGAGAGCCGTTTTATTGCGCCGCTTGAAACTGACGAGCACCACGATGACCACCATGAAAACGACTAGCGCGGTAAAAGAACCGATGGTGTGGCTGATGTTCGGCATCCCAGTGCTAACTGCTATTGCCGGGTTCTATACCTTGTATATCGCCGGTTTGGCCAAGGCCAGTGATGAAGTCAATATGCCGGTAACACGCGTTGCCCAGATTCAGGAATCCGACCTGAGCGCCGACAAGCTTGCCGCGAAGGAAAATATCACTGCAACCCTCGATGTCTCCAACGGGCAATGGGTCGTTTCAAGTCCAAACACCTTGAGCGGCAAGCAATTAATGCTTGATCTGCAGCACCCAATCGACAAAACGCAGGATAGAGAGCTGGTGTTGGAACGACAAGGCGGCCGCTATATCAGTCATCAGGCAGTGACGAAAAATCATGACTGGCTATTGCAATTGTCCGATATGAATTCGCAATGGCGAATTGTCGGTCGTCTGCACAAGCAATCCAATACAGCAGACTTGAAGGCGTCGGTACGCTTGCCGTGAACGCTGTGGTAAATAATGGCGCGGTCGCCGCACGAGCAGATGCAAAATGCCTGTGCTTTCATTGCGGCCAAGCGATAGCGAATGAACCGATACAGGAAAAAATCCATGGCAGCATGCAGGCGTTCTGCTGCAGCGGTTGTAGCGCGGCCGCCTTGTGGATTAACGATGCAGGTCTTTCCGATTACTACAAACTACGCACCGAACAGGCACCTCAGGCGGATGCTGCCAAGGTCGATTTAAGTGCCTGGGATCATCCGGAAACACTGGCGCAGCATGCTAGGGTTAATGTCCATGGCGATGGCTGCGACGACATCATAATTTCTGTGCAAGGCATGCACTGCGCTGCCTGCGCCTGGTTGATTGATCGTGCTTTAAGCAAACAAAAGGGCGTAAGCGAAGTCAGCGTCAATGCCGTCACCGGTCGTCTTCACCTGCGCTGGCAACAAGCAATAACACCGCTTTCGCAGCTTATTTCCTGCCTGCAACGCCTCGGTTACCGCGCTTTTCTAACCCGGGGCAGCCAACTCGAAAAATCACGTGCGCAGGAAAAGAGAACGCTATTACTGCGAATTGGCTTGGCTGCATTGGTTGCGATGCAAACTATGATGTTTGCCGAGGCCCTGTATCTCGATACGGCCAATGAAATGTCGGTGTGGACCCGCGATATGTTCCGCTGGCTCTGCTTTGTGACCGCAACTCCGGTGGTCTTTTACAGCGGCATGCCATTCATTCGAGGCATGTTGCGTGAATTGAAACAAAAAACCTTAGGCATGGATGTGCTCGCCGCCATTTCCATTTTGTTAGCGTATTTCGGCAGCTTCTATCAAACACTCGTCGGTGGCCAACATGTTTGGTACGACGCCGCCGTGATGTTCGTATTATTTTTATTGGTCGCGCGCTATCTCGAATATCAAACACGGCAAGCCGCTTACGAGCAGTCCGATGCTCTCGCGCGCGCGCAGCCTTATCTGGCGCAGGTAATCCGCGCCGGCCAGCAAATTGCGATTCCAGTCTCGGAGCTGAAAATCGGTGACAATTTATGCATCAATGCGGGCGAAACCGTTTCCGCCGATGGTGTTTTATTGAGTGATGTCGCTTCCTTCGACGAATCCTTACTCACCGGTGAAGCAAAACCCGTAACAAAGAACAAGGGCGATTTTATTCTTGCCGGCAGTATCGGCAGCTTGCATTCGGCTAGCCTGCAAGTCACAAAGGCCGGGCGCGACACCCAGCTATCACAATTACTTTACCGCGTTGAATTGGCGCAATTGAAAAAATCCGGTGTGCTGCACTATGCCGAACGCATTGCGCGTTATTTTGTCATCGGAATTTTGTTAATCACCGTCTTGGTCTATGGCTTTTGGTATCTCAAAGGTTCGGAACACGCTTTCGAAATCGCACTCGCCGTTCTGGTTGTCAGTTGCCCCTGTGCACTCGCCTTGGCCCTGCCTGCAGCATTCGCCAGCGCGCAAAGTGCCTTGGCAAAAATCGGTGTACTAAGCTTCAGCAATGACAGTCTGGTGAAACTCTCAAAAGTCGATACCTTCATTTTCGACAAAACCGGCACCCTGACGCAGGGGAAAATCACCCGCACTGCCGATCGCTATTTCATTGATGATAAAAGCCGTGCGCTTGCGATTGCCTGCGCGCTGGAGAAAAACAGTTTGCATCCACTGGCGTCGGCATTTCCGGAACCGACAGATTTGCAGACGAATCATGTTCGCCTGATTCCGGGCAAAGGTATTTGCGGCTTCATCGATCAAAAAGAATATCGAATCGGCAGTGCCGAGTTTGCAGCGAACATGGTGGATGATGGTCGTTTATGGCTCGGCGATGGCGAACAGGCCTTGGCAAGTTTTTCACTGAACGACAACGCGCGTGATGATGCGGAAGCAACAGTATCCGCTTTGCAGCACAGCGACATGCAAGTGCATTTATTGAGTGGCGATGCCGTCACGACCGTCAAGAGCTTTGCCGAACAAATCGGCATATTGCATTCGGCTGCACGGCAAAGCCCGGACCAGAAACAAGCCTATTTGAGAGCACTGCAATCGGAAGGGCATTCGATTGCAATGATCGGTGACGGCATCAATGACGCACTAGTACTAGCAAGCGCCGATGTTTCGATTGCGATGGGTAGCGGCGCCGCGATTGCACAGCGTTCGGCCGACATGATTATCTGTGGTGAAAAACTTGATCGCGTATTGGCAGCGCGCGCCATCGCGATTAAAACCCAAGTGATTATCAGGCAAAATTTGAGCTGGGCATTACTGTATAACCTAGTCAGTATTCCGGTAACGGCGATGGGTTTGATCCATCCCGGTTTTGCTGCCCTCGGCATGGTGACCTCGTCGCTACTGGTATCGGTCAACGCTCTGAGATTAAGGAAAGTGTCGGTTTCACCATGAATATACTGCTGGTACTCATTCCGGTGTCATTGATTTTCATGCTGATTGCGGTCGGCATTTTTGTCTGGGCGCTTCGCGGCAAGCAATTCGAAAATCTTGAATCGGCGGCCTTGGATATTCTCGCCTCAGAGAATGAAGCCGGCCCTGAATTAAAAAACAGCGACAGCACAAACGATGCCGGTTGATATTATTTTACTGGGCGCCGCGTTTCTGAGCGGCTTGCTGGGCAGCACACACTGCGTATTGATGTGCGGCGGTATTGCTACCTCTATTCCAAGCCAAGTTGCGACTTCAGCTTTCCGGAATGCATTGTTGCTAAATGCGGCTCGCGTGCTGGCTTACACATTGGCAGGCGTTGTCGTTGGCAGCATTAGTACCGGCTTCATCCAACTCGTCCCGATTGAAACCCTGAGCATTATGGCGCGCGCTGCGGTCGGCGTTGTGCTGCTATTAGTTGCCGTTCGCCTACTCGATACCAAGGCGAGGTTTTCCTGGCTAAATAAGCCCAATCAATGGTTATGGCAATACCTACAGCCGCTGCAAAAACGTTTACCAAAAAATCCCGGCCTTCGAATGATTGCACAAGGATTTCTCTGGGGCTTTTTGCCCTGCGGACTCAGCGGCACGATGTTGATTGCCGCATGGCTGAGCGCAAGCCCCTTACAAGCCGGCTTGATTATGATGAGCTTTGGTCTTGGCACTATGCCGGCGATGACTGCGCTTAGCTGGAGCGGCGTGCGTCTTGGCGGCTTACTGACAAACCCGAAAAATAGAATCATCGGAAGCCTTGTGATTGCCCTCGCTGGATTGATTACCGTGCTTGCGCCTTGGCTAAGCAAAATCCCGGCACTGCATCACGGTCTAGAAG
>JBDTTC010000118.1:0-3582 GCA_039930825.1 Arenimonas sp. | reverse complement strand
ATTATTGATGCTGTCTATTATTGATGCTGTCTATTTCGATAACATCACGAGAAGCATCATCGTAGGGGGCGCATATCTGAACAAGACACCGACCTTGAAAGTCATCCTCGATGAAGAAGCCGGTATGCCTGGCGATATTTCCACCAAATGCCTGCAAGGCAGCAGCACCGATATCCTCATTTGTACCTTTCCGGCAGGATTGCCGACCAGCGGCGATTACTCGCTGTCGGTTGCGACCAACTATCCACCGGCAACCCGCTATTACGAAACCCGTTATAACCTGACCATCGGTAAAATTAGACCAATGGGTCCGCAAGGCATTGCCGGGCCATAGGGAGCTGCTGTTGTACATGGTGCCACTGGACCCCGGAATTATGGGGCCGATGGGTCTGTTAGAAGCGCCCGGACTTACGGGTGCATCAGGTCCTCAAGGCCTTCAAGGGCTTACAAGGCTCAGGAAATACAGGGCGTTCAAGGTGTAGCAAGCAGGCCCAGTGGGTCCACAAGGTCCCGCAGGAACTGGATATACGAGTACATTGGCAATTTTCGGGTATTCGGCGGTCAATCAAAATGTTGGCGACGGTTTTGTGCTCGACGCTCCCCGCGCATCCACTATTCGACTAACCAGAACGGGCCCTGATTGGCTGGTCTTTTCCATATCATCGCCGACCAGTTGCACTGCCAGTTTCCCGATCGGAACTGCTACCAATACGGTACAGAACTTCCGTCTCGCACTTACTACCGGTGATTCAACCTCAGCAAGCCTGTGTAACGAGGGCAGTACCGTTTCTGTCAACGTGCTTAATGCGCAACGAACCAGATGCGACTCTTCCAGTGCGAACGTTATACAAGCAACGCCAATCTCTGCCAACGGATTAATTGATGTCCTATTTACGCAGCAATATTGCGCTGGGCTTGCCGGATCAGCATTGCTGATCGCAAGGTATGCCGCCTTTACGCAACCTGCAGCGAACATGCTTTCAGCCCCCCTTACGAACAGGGAAGAGTTGGCTGAAATCAAGCAGCAAATGCCGGTATACCAACGCGCATTGGCAAGAATCGAAGCAGTAAGAATCAACAAGACAACTGCCGCGAACCCGGAACACAATACGACAACCGAACAAGCTGGTGAATCGAACAAAGCGGAAATTGTCAGCTTTAAATCTTCAGACGGCTGCGCATCAAGGCGGGTGAAAACGGCGCTATTTCAGTAATCAATTACGATAAGCTACTAAGTGAGCGTGAAAGCTAGACGAGCGAATGGTTCCGAAGAGAACGTCATCATAATCTTACCTACGCCAGATAGTTAGAGTCTTAAACAACCAATAAAAAAGCCCGGAAATATAGCCGGGCTTTTTTATCGAATGGAAATCCCGATTAGAGATTGCCTTCGATTACCGTTACCTTGTACTCCTTTCGCAGAGATTTGACATAGGCTTCGGCTTCAACCGAGCCACGAGCCTGAGCCAACTGCTTGCGAATCGATTTACGTGTTTCGGCATCAATCGAAGTGATATCGCCCTCTTTCACCGCCATTACCTGAATAAGGGCATAGCTCTCGGCCTGTAGTTTCGCAACACCGATTTGTATTTTTTTGCCATCAGGACGCGGCAACGTAAATGCAACCTTTGCGACTTCGGTCAATTGTGGGATCGGAGGATTGCGAGGCATCATTGGCCAATCGGAGACAGGAATACCCAATTCTTTTGCGAGCACGTCAAGTGTTTCACCCTTGTTCGCACGGGCCTGCAGAGCCTCAGCACGAGATTTGGCTGTATTCGTGCTACGTTCGGCAACGAAATCAGCTTGTACGCGATCGCGAATTTCGGCCAGCGGGATAATGCCTGCCGGTTTGTAATCAACCACTCTCAATATAACAATCTGGTTTTCGGCAATTTCAATGGCATCGCTAACTTCCCGATTGGTTTTCTGTGCATCTGAAAAAGCCGCTTTTCTAATTGGCTCCAGTGCCGCAATACCATCGCCCAAGCCACGTGTGAATGGCCCAGCACGCAAGGGCGACAACCCAAGCTTCTTTGCTTCGATAACCAAGGCAGCTGGATCTTTGTAAGCCGCGTCAGTCAATTGCTCCACGGTCTTGTTCAAAACTCTCTCGCGTTCGCGCTCGAAATAACTCGCTTCCAATTCAGTGCGCACTTCTTCAAACGAACGAGCTTCTCCAGCCACATTCTCGCGATACAAAATAACGTTATAACCGTCTGCGCTGCGAACAGGATCGCTTACTTGTCCAACTTGCAAGCCGGCGAATGCCTTTTCCACGGCAGGGTCGAATAAACCAGGCTCAATAGCACCCAGGTCACCGCCGCTGTCTTTTGAACCTTCATCCTCGGAATATTGTTTTGCCAAGGCCGCAAAATCAGCCCCGGGCGCACGCGCCAACTTAGCTACATTATTGGCTTTGGCTAATGCCGTGTTCGCGGCACTTGCAGGTGCATCTTTTGCAACGGTAAAGAAGATATTCGACGCCATCTTTTGATCGGCCGTACGATAGGCATTAATTTGCTTATCGTATAAATCACGCAAATCAGTTTCGCTCGCGGTTCCCTTGACTGGCAGATTGGCACCGTTGATTTCAACATACTCAATCGTGATCTTCTCTTCGTTGCGATAGCGAGAGCTGTTTTTCTTGTACCAAGCATTGATTTCAACTGCCGTTGGAGCAGGCAATACGGCCTTTGGTGCCGGGATTGGTAGGTAGCGCAGATCACGAGTTTGGCGCTCGAGCTTAATATAGGACTCAACCTCGGCATCACTTGCCATTGATGAACCGACAATCGTGCCAGGCACCATTTGACGCTCGATACCTTCACGAATCAATTCATCGGCCTGTGTTTCGCTCATTCCACGACCTGCCAGAAAGCTCTTGTATTTTAATATATCGAAAATACCTTTGTCGTTTTGGAAGTCTGGCAATTTCTTGACCGCATCTGCCAAGACTGCATCCGAAACCTTCAAACCTTTCTGCTGGGCGGCAAATACGATCAATTTTTCATCAATCAATTTTTCGAGAACTGCACGCTTGGATTCAACCGTATCAAATTTTGCGGCGTCAAACGCCTCGCCTTTCTCGGCCATATCACGTTGACGTACCTGTTCGAACCGCGTGCGAAATTCATCAACACCAATCTCTTTCGTTGGCTTTCTAAAACCAAGGAATAACCCTTCGCCTTCTATCTTCGCCACGTAATTATTGGCTTGCGGAGACAGGTAGTCCTGAATGCCAAAGCCCAAACCAAAAATTATAATAATGGTGCCAAGAATAAATGTGGCGATCCAACCTGAAGTTTTGTCACGGATGTTCTGGAGCATAGCGATCTTTACCGAAAGTCTGCGTTGAACGAAATTTGCAAATAACAATATCTGAAAAAACAAAGGCGCCTTGTAAGGCGCCTTTGAAGGACTGGCGGAGTGGACGGGACTCGAACCCGCGACCTCCGGCGTGACAGGCCAGCATTCTAACCAACTGAACTACCACTCCGCGTTTTTAACTAGTACTAGATGATGCTTTGGTGGGTGCTGAGGGTTTCGAACCCCCGACCCTCTCCGTGTAAGGGAGACGCT
>JBDTTC010000117.1:0-11416 GCA_039930825.1 Arenimonas sp. | reverse complement strand
GGCGGCGCGCTCCAACAAGGCCACCTGCTGGGCGGGCAATCCTAGCGCCGCGCTGGCGGCCATTCCCAAAAAAAATATCGAAGAGAACCTGGTAGATGTACGTTTTACGTATGACGTAAATGGTGTGCTTCAAATTGAAGCCACATTGCTGTCGACAAATGTTCGTCACGAATTAATCCTGCAACAAAACCCTGGCGTACTTACCGACTGCGAAATACGCGCTCGGCTTGAAGCTTTGGCTGAATTGAAAATACATCCGCGAGATGAGCAGCCAAACCTTGCCCTGATAGCACGAGCAGATAGGCTTTTTGCAGAAAACCTCGGCCCTGCACGGGATCAAATACAACAGTGGCTGGTGCAATTTATGTCGACATTGGAAAGTCAGGACAAAATCTTAATCGAGCGTCAACGCAAAGAATTCAGCGATGCCATGAACACGATGGAATCGAGGTTCGACTAATGAGCCCATTTCGAGCGTTAGGGATTAAAAAAAGTGCGAGCATTCCCGAGATTAAACGAGCCTATGCTGCACAACTAAAATTGAATCGTCCCGATGATGATCCTGCAGCATTTCAGAAGCTGCGTGAAGCATTCGATGCTGCACTTTACAGTGCCAAACAACGCGACCTGCAGCATGCTCCAAAGAATATAACCGTATTACCTGAAATTGATGATGTCAGTACTAACGAATTAAATTTCAAATCGCACGGGAGAATTATTACTGAGTCTTCGGCTGAAAACTTCCCGGTGCACGTTTTCACGGCGGATCCTAAAGTTTTTTCAAGCGAAGAGCCCGCACGTGAAATTACTATTTCTGTACAAATTGACGATCCTTTTGATTTCGATGAATTCATTGACGAGCTTCAGAAAGCGGCTGATTTTGAGCTACCTGCTTTTGAACAATGGCTTGTAACCAACCCTAAGCTATATTCACTATCGACAAAAGCGAAAATCATTCATCCATTAATGCATTATCTTTCAGAGGCCAGCAGGCCTTTATTGCCTAAGTGGTTGTCGGCATTAATGGCATTCTTTCAGCTAGACACGGTTGCCTCACGCTCCTATGATTTGGAATTCTGGATTGAAAGTGCGCAGCAACATTCCGAGCTGTTCTGGAAGCCGGAAACGATCGCCCTTCAGTATGCCGATGGCCGCGGAACATGGATCGACCGATTATTGCTTAATGAGCTGAAGGAAAAAAATAACAAGCCTCGTCATTATCTAATCCTGCTTTTACCAAGCTTGAAAGCCAGAATCAGAAAAATGGCCGAGCAATTCATTGATATTCCGATCGAATATCAGCAACGCGTAATCAACCCAGATTCCCTGCAGTTTTGGTTCAACGCCAGCGAGCCATCGCATATTAATGGCAGAGATGCTTTGGTAGTTGCCGTGACATGGGCAATGATTTTTTCAGTCGCCAGCTGGGTGAAAAATGATCTGTGGCAATTATTTCTGGTCATTGCTTCGATTTGTTACGTTGGCTGGATATTACTGGCCTGGCTTCGAGTAAAAGCCTACCGCGACAGCCGGCAGATAAATAGAATAATTACCGGCAGTAGCTTTCCTGACTTTAATTGGAGATGGATTTGGGCTTTATTGGTACTGGCAAATCTATGTCGCCATTTATTTTGAGCCCGACAAGGCTCCATTTTCTCGTTATTGGATAATGCTCGATTTTCTATTTGGTATTCGCCATCGAACAACCATTGCACGCCGAGCATTTAGTCCGGCATGAAGAATTAGCAGTTGCGGAAACCAGATTGATATCGATCGCACGATTATTTTTACCGGCGATTATACGCCACCCATTAGCATGAACTGCCGGCAAAAAATGTTTGACGGCGAATAAAACAGCCGAAAGAAAAATCAAAGCCATGACGGCAGTCTGGATCCAGTCATGATTCATAGCCATAAGCTCGCAAGTTGATAAGTAACAAAGGATGCAAAATACGCCAAGGCAAACAAATAACCCGCCGAGATAAACACCTGTTTCCAGGAATTGGTCTCGCGGCGGATCACGGCCAATGTAGACAAACATTGCGGTGCATAGACATACCAAACCAGTAGAGACAAGGCAGTCGGAATAGTCCATTGCGCTGCAATCAGAGGGGATAAAGCCTGCGCTGCGGCATCATCGCCAACAGCGGAAATTGCGTAGACCGTTGCCAAAGCCGCTACCGCAACTTCGCGTGCGGCAAGTCCGGGAATCAAGGCAACACAGATTTGCCAGTTAAAACCAATCGGCGCAAAAAGCGGTTCCATGAAACGACCAATCTGCCCAGCGAAACTGTAATCAATCGGCGGCAAAGTACCGCCAGCGGGCGGTGACGGGTAGCTCGACAAGAACCATAGAATGACCGTCAAAGACAGAATGATGCCGGTTACGCGACGCATGAAGATAATCGTGCGTTCCCAAAGGCCCATTGCAATGTCACGCGGATTGGGCCAACGATAACGCGGCAGTTCCATCATCAGGGCGTGCTCGCTTTTATCCTTACGCGTTTTTTTGATCACGTAACTCACTAACATGGCGCTAAAAATGCCCGCCATATACAAGGCGAACAACACCAAGCCTTGCAGATTGAAAATACTCATGACTTCGGTGCGCGGAATAAACGCACTGATCAGCAAGGTATAAACCGGCAAACGTGCCGAGCAAGTCATTAATGGTGCGACCATTATGGTGGCGAGTCGATCACGCGGGTCTTGGATGCTGCGTGTTGCCATGATGCCGGGAATGGCACAGGCAAAGCTCGACAACATCGGAATGAATGAGCGGCCGGTTAGTCCGGCAGCAAACATGAAGCGATCCAGTAAAAAGGCGGCGCGCGGTAAATACCCGGATTCTTCCAGGATTAGAATAAACAGGAACAACATCAGAATTTGCGGCAGGAATTCCATCACGGTTCCCAAGCCGGCGAACAAACCTGTAGTCACCAGACTGTTCAACGGTCCATCGGGAATTAGCATACTTACTTGCGCCCCAAGCCATGCAATCGATGTACCCACGCCCTCCTGAATTGGCGCAGCCCAGGAGAAAACGGCCTGGAACATCAGGAACATCACGACGCTCAAAATTAGTAATCCCATCACGGGATGCAAAACCCAGCGATCAATCTTGTCGCCGTGGCTATCGGTGGCCTCGGGCATGGTGACGGCAATCGATAGCATCGCGCGAACGCGTTGATGTAAATCCGTATTTGCAGGCAATATTTTTGTCGTTGAGGGTATCGGCATATCCAGCTGTTTTGCCAAGGCTTCTGCCCCTTGACTACGCACCGCTACTGTTTCGACCACCGGCATACCCAATTCGCGTGATAAAGCCTGTGAGTCTATTTTGATGCCGCGCTTTTGTGCCTCATCCATAAGATTGAGCGCCAAAATCATTGGCCGGCCGAGCTGCTGTAGTTCGAGCACGAAACGAAGATGCAAACGAAGATTGGTCGCGTCGGCAACGCAGACGATGATGTCGGGTAATTCGACATCTTTAATCAGGCCCATACAGACATCGCGAGTGATGGCTTCGTCTGGACTGGCGGGCGTCAGGCTGTAGGTTCCGGGCAAATCAAGCATATGAATGGACTTGCCATCCGGCGTAGTGAATTTGCCTTCCTTGCGCTCCACGGTGACGCCGGCATAATTGGCCACTTTTTGGCGGCCACCCGTCAATCGGTTAAATAGTGCCGTCTTGCCGCAATTGGGATTGCCCACCAAGGCAATATTCAGACCCGTGATGGCAGCAGCGTTCATGGCGAACTCGCTAAAGTAATACGAATGCGGGCTGCCTCGTTACGACGCAGGGCAAACTGCGAACTGGCTATATTCACCAAGATAGGTTCGGCGCCCAATGGCCCGACTGCGCGGATCTTGATCAATTCACCGCTGACGAATCCCAAATCCCGCAAGCGTTGGGCAATAGTGTCTGCGGGATGAGCGTCTTCGACAGACACCACACTGGCCGTTTGTCCTAAAGCAAGCTCACTGAGCAGCATTCGAATCCCGCGCTAAATAGTAATGATTCCCATTATACAGTGATACCCGGCAGCAACAAGCTGCCGCTATGGCAAACGCGACGAGCTCGGTATCATTGAGGAATTGTTAAATGTGAGCCCAAGCAGTGCTAACTCTGAATAAACAAGCGGGCGTTGCTAGCCTCGCCCTGAACCGCCCGGAAACCCATAATGCTTTCGACGCCGAGTTAATCCAGCAATTGACCAGTGCGCTGGAGGCTTTGGATAAGGATGAAAGCGTCCGCGCCGTGATTATTACCGGCACCGGATCGACTTTTTCAGCTGGCGCGGACCTGAACTGGATGCGTTCGATGGCCAAAGCCAGCGAATCGGAAAACCTGCAGGATTCACTGCAACTCGCCAAACTGATGAGAACCCTGAACTACCTGAACAAGCCGACGATTGCCCGGGTCAATGGCGCGGCTTATGGCGGCGGCGTTGGCTTGATTGCCTGCTGCGATATCGCGATTGGAATCGAAGCGACCAAATTTTCGCTAAGTGAAGTAAAACTGGGCTTGGTGCCTGCGGTGATTTCTCCCTATGTTATTTCTGCGATTGGCCTTCGCCATGCACGTCGCTTGTTTTTGAGTGCAGAGATTTTCGATTCCGCCCTCGCCTTGCGTATTGGCCTGCTGCATGAAACCGTAGCATTTGCACAACTTGATGAAACCATAGATAAAACTTTGCATTGGCTATTGAAAGGTGGCCCGTCCGCTCAAACTGAAGCAAAAAAACTGGCATTGCGCGTGAGCGGAAATTCTCTCGCTAATGCGGAAAAAATGGATCGGGAAAACGCCGCCTTAATTGCGAAACTGCGTGTATCGGCCGAAGGCCAGGAAGGCTTGAATGCTTTTCTTGAAAAACGTGCAGCAACCTGGGTTTAACAGGACACAGATATGATTGACCATCTCGGCATCAGCGTTTCGGACTACCCCAAAAGCAAGGCTTTCTATGAAAAGGTTTTAGCGACACTAGGGCATTCATGCGTCATGGAAATAACACCAGAAATGACCGGTGGAGACGACTATCATTGCGGTTTTGGTTCGAACCAGAAACCATCGTTCTGGATTAGTGCGGCAGGTGAAGTGAGTTCCTCCATCCATATCGCATTCGCTGCGAACAGCCGTAGCGATGTCGATGCTTTCCATCATGTTGCGCTAGCCGCAGGTGGCAAAGACAATGGGGCTCCCGGTCTGCGCACCCTTTACCACCCTAATTACTATGGCGCATTCATCATTGATAGGGACGGCCACAAAATCGAAGCCGTTTGCCATTCTCCTTAAGAGACAAGCATGCAAAGACCTATCATCAATCTGGACCAATTAGAGCCGCGTTTAATTACGCAAGCGCCGGATGAATCACCGGAAAAATATCGCGGCGCAGAAATGGCCGAAGTTGCCGAGCATATTGGTGCACAGCGTCTGGGTTATAGCGTGACCATAGTGCCGCCGGAGAAAACTGCCTTCCCCTTCCATAATCATTTTGGCAACGAGGAAATGTTTTTTATTCTCGAAGGTGAAGGCGAAGTACGCATTGGCGAAAATCGCTACCCGATTCGTTCTGGTGATTTCATCGCCTGTCCGGTTGGTGGAAAACTAACTGCACATCAAATCATCAATACATCCAACTCGAAAAGCATGAAATACATCGGCGTCAGCACCACGCAAACGCCGGATATGGTGCAATACCCGGACTCGGGCAAGACTGGCGCTGCGCACTATCTCGCCGACAATACCGCGATAAGAATCCGAAACTTCGAAGAAAACAATGCTGGCTACTGGGAAGGCGAATAAGCAATCATGTTCACTAAAATTTTAATCGCCAATCGTGGTGAAATCGCCTGCCGGATTATTCGCACATGCCGACAGTTCGGCATTCGTACTGTCGCGGTTTATTCCGATGCCGACGCAAAAGCCCAACATGTAAAACAAGCGGATGAAGCTATTTATCTTGGCGGTTCAATTCCCTCCGAAAGTTATCTATGCGGCGACAAGATTATCGAAGCCGCAAAAAAAACCGGCGCGCAGGCCATTCATCCTGGCTATGGTTTTTTGTCGGAGAACGCCGATTTTGCCGAGGCCGCAGAAGCTGCAGGCATTCGTTTTATCGGGCCCAAAGCCAATTCCATGCGAAAAATGGGGAGTAAGGCAGGCGCCAAGGATTTAATGTCGGCGCATGGTGTTCCGGTTGTCCCCGGCTATACCGGCGAAAACCAGGAACCGACTTATTTATTACAGGAAGCTGATCGCATCCAATACCCATTAATGATCAAGGCAGCCCATGGCGGCGGCGGCAAGGGTATGCGTATCGTTCGTAGCCATGATGAATTTCTCGCTAATCTGGAATCCTGCCAACGCGAAGCTAAAAATGCTTTTGGTCGTGATCGTGTTCTGCTTGAAAAATATATCGAGCAACCACGCCATATCGAAATCCAGGTGTTTGCCGATAGTTTTGGCAACACCATCCATCTGAATGAGCGTGAATGCTCAGCCCAACGCCGCTATCAAAAAGTCATCGAAGAATCACCCTCGCCATTCTTGACTGCTGAACGACGCAAACAAATGGGCGATGCCGCCGTTCAGGCGGCTAAAGCCATTGATTACGTAAACGCTGGCACGGTCGAATTTATTGTCGGTGCCGATGGTGATTTCTATTTCATGGAAATCAACACACGACTGCAAGTTGAACACCCTGTTACCGAGATGGTCACCGGTCTAGATTTAGTCGAATGGCAATTACGTGTCGCTGCAGGCGAAAAACTTCCGCTTAATCAAGAGCAGATAAAAACGCAGGGCCACGCTATTGAAGTTCGCCTGTACGCCGAAGATCCGGAAAAGAATTTCTTGCCCGGGTCGGGGCGCCTGGAAAAATTACACCTGCCGACGACATCAAGAAATGTAAGGCTCGATACCGGCGTAGTGGAAGGCGATACCGTCAGTATTTTCTATGATCCAATGATAGCCAAACTAATTGTCTGGGATGAAGACCGCCCACGTGCATTGGCGCAACTGCAAAATGCCCTGTCGTATGCCGATATCAAAGGCCCGAAGTCCAATATCGATTTTCTGGAAAAACTTGTCCGGCACCCCATTGTGGTTTCCGGAAAAATCACCACCAATTATCTCGACCAACATTTATCCGAAGTATTACCGCAGACAACGGAAGTACCGGAACATTTTCTTGTCGCAGCAACCGTTACCGCTTTATTGGCAGATGAAAAACAAAGTCGTCAGGCTGCATTGCAATCCAGTGACCCAAACTCGCCCTGGGCAATTGCCGATGGCTGGCGCATTGGTCACGAAAGCCAGAGAAAACTTTGCCTGCAATGGCATGACCTGAATCTGGATATCTTTGCAAAAGGCGCGCAAGGTAATTATCAAATTACTTATAAGGACATAAGCTTCACTGTCGCCAATGCCGCGATTCAGAACATAGCGCTTTCATTTCTACTTGATGCCACATCGCAACGCTTTCTGGTACATGCCGATAAAAGCATCATCACTGTTCATGATGGTCTATCGCGTGCACGCTTTGATCGCCTACCGGCATTCTCATATGAAAACAATACTGCCAGTTCGGGCAGCGACCGCATCACAGCTCCCATGCCGGGCCGGATGGTTGTGGTGAAAGCAAAGCCTGGCGATGAAGTTATTGAGGGTCAGGAGCTGGCCGTGATGGAAGCCATGAAAATGGAGCTTTCACTGAAATCACCGCGTAACGGGAAAATTGCTAGCATCAGCGTCAATGCTGGTGACTTTGTGGATGCAGATGCATTGTTAATCCAACTGGAGGCTTTGACATGAAGAACCTGCTGAAGGTAATTATCGCTACATTAGTACTTGCTACCATTTCGGGCTGTACTGGCTATGGCGTAACGTTCCAATCGGCGCCGAGTACACAACTCTCGGATTGTTACCCAGCTTTGGTCGGCGATTGGCGAGTCATCGAAGGCGAACGTAACGCACCGACATCCGATGAAGACTTTCTATCGGTAAGCCCGGACTGTTCGGCAATCATGTCGATAACGTTCAAAACAGAATCCGGAAAACAATCCGCCAAAGTCGATAATATGAAAGATGGCAAAAACGGGAGCATTCAATTCGCCCAAGGTTCGAATTACGATTACGTTGTAATAAGCCCTAAAGAAAGTAGCTTCGAAATTACCAAAGAAATCACATTGCCCTCTGGAAAAATCATCTACCAAATCAATAAAGGCAAAGATGGCGTCATACTTCGATCCGTCGACCTCGACAAAACGGCCCAATTGGTATTGCAGAAAAAAATAAGCGGGCAACTTTATATCGATAACGACGCACCTGATGGCCGAAGCGCATCGAACATTTATGTACGTGGCGATCAACAAAAAATCGCCGGCTATCTTGAAAACCTTGATGTCTATTCAGACAAGCGCCTTTTACTGATACCTGCCAACCCAAAAGAAATAAAACAAATCCAGAAAGCGATAAAAAATAACGGAAAGGAAAAATGAATTCGTCTGATTTTGTCCGCATTGTCGAAGTCGGCCCACGCGATGGTTTGCAGAACGAAAAAATCATCATCAGCGCAAGCGACAAAATAAAACTGATCAACCAGCTCGGCCAGTGCGGCTATCAGACCATTGAAGCTACCAGTTTCGTCAGTCCGAAATGGATTCCACAACTTGCCGACGCCGCAGAAGTCTTTACCGGCATCGAAAAATTACCCGGCATCAGCTACCCGGTATTAGTTCCCAACCTGCAAGGCTACGAACGCGCCCGTGCCGTTGGAGCCACGGAAGTGGCGATCTTTACCGCCGCCTCGGAAGCCTTCAATCAGAAAAATATCAACGCCAGTATCGATGAAAGTATTGAACGTTTCATGCCGGTGCTGGAACAAGCTAAAAATGATGGTGTGAAAGTACGCGGCTATGTTTCCACCGTTTTGGGCTGCCCCTATCAAGGTACCGTACCCGTTAGTGATGTCGTTCGCGTTTCGAAACGACTCTACGAACTGGGTTGTTACGAAATTTCATTGGGCGACACCATTGGTATCGGCACGCCGAAAAATGCACGCATCATGCTCAAAGCGGTGGCGGCTGAAATTCCGATGGCGAGTCTCGCCGTGCATTTTCACGATACTCGCGGCCAAGCCTTAGCCAATATTCTGGGCTGCCTTGAAGACGGTATTCGTGTAGTCGATGCTGCCGTTTCAGGCACCGGTGGCTGCCCGTATGCGAAAGGTGCGAGCGGCAATGTCGCTACCGAAGATGTGGTTTACATGCTTGAAGGCCTTGGCATGAACACCGGCATTAAACTTGAAAAATTAATTGAAACTGGCCGCTGGCTCTCGCAACTGCTTGGACGCGAAACAAGCAGCAAGGTAAATCGGGCAAGTGCAGCATGAGAACCCATACTCGCTACCGCGTGACCTCAGCTTACGTACCGAAATATGCAAACCCGATTCGTTTCGATGCCGGGGAAGTAATTACACTCGGTGGTCGCGATTCCGAATATCCCGAATTTTTATGGGCAAAAGATGAGCATGGCCGAGAAGGCTGGGTACATCAATCAAAATTCCTGGTCACTTCCGATAAAAAAGCAGTTACCACAGGTCATTATGATGCAATCGAATTAACTGTACGCGTCGGTGAACTGGTGAGTGCCGAAGAAGCCCTTGGTGATTGGTCCTGGTGCCGCTCTTCAAATGACCAAACCGGCTGGCTGCCTAACCATATTCTGGAGCGCGTTACCGATGTGCTGCCTTTCAGCATTCGTTCTATTGACGAAAAAGACGATGCGGCAATCGCGAGAATTATTCGCACGGTAATGCCGGAATTCGGTGCCATCGGCGATGGCTTCGCGATTAATGATCCCGAGGTCGACTGGATGACGCGTGCTTACTCTGAATCCCGCAGCGCCTATTTCGTCGTTGTGGTGAATGGCATCGTAAAAGGTGGCGGCGGTATCGCGCCATTGCTAGGCGGTGATGGTGACACCTGTGAATTGAGAAAAATGTATTTCCTGCCTGAATGTCGTGGTTTGGGCGCAGGTACAGCTTTGATGGCCAAATGTTTGCAAGCGGCGCGCCAGCATGGCTTCAAGCAGTGTTATCTGGAAACACTCGACAGCATGAAAAACGCCCAGAGTTTGTATGAGCGCAGCGGCTTCAAGAAGCAATGCGAAACACTTGGCGATACTGGTCACGGCGGCTGCGATACCTTTTACATCCTCGACCTGTCACCGTAGGAGCGCCTTCAGGCGCGAAAAATCTGGCGTGGTCTATCGCGCCTGACGGCGCTCCTACGGTAAAATCAGACCATCCTGATAAAAAGAGTTTTCAATGCAAATTCAAAACATTCGTGCCGTCATCACCGGCGGTGTCTCCGGTCTCGGCTTTGCCGTTGCCCAATACATCGTCAAACAGGGCGGCAAAGTGGCGCTGTTCGATATTAATGATGACAAGGCCGATGCCGCGATTGCGGAGCTTGGTGCAGACAATGCATTTTATTTTCGTACCGACGTTTCCGATGAAGCTCAAGTCGAAACCAATATCGCTGCTGCAAAAGAAAAACTCGGTGGTTTAAATGCTGCGATCAACTGTGCCGGCATTCTGGGTGCAGGTCGTGTCCTCGGCAAAGAAGCACCGATGCCTTTGAAACAATTCTCCACGACGGTGATGGTGAATCTGGTCGGTAGTTTCAATGTCGCCAAAGCAGCGGCAAACCTGATGCAACACAATGAGGAAGTAGCTGACAAAGAACGCGGCGTGATTATCAATACCGCTTCAGTCGCAGCCTATGATGGTCAAATTGGCCAGGCCGCCTACTCCGCGTCCAAAGGCGGTGTTGTTGGCATGACGCTACCGATGGCCCGTGAACTGGCGCGTTTTGGCATTCGCGTGATGACGATTGCACCGGGTATTTTCTGGACGCCGATGGTCGATGGTATGGCACAAGCAGTTCAAGATTCTCTGAGCGCATCAATTCCTTTCCCGTCTCGTCTTGGCAAACCGGAAGAATTTGCCGAGCTGGTCGGTTTCATTTTGCAGAACACTTATTTGAATGGCGAAACCATTCGTCTGGATGGCGCGGTGCGTTTGGCACCGAAATAACTACACACTCCATCCCCAAGAAAATCGCGCCTGAAGGCGCTCCTACAACACAGAAAAAATTATGAAAGCTCACGAAGTAAAGAAAGGCAATGTAGTCGAACACAACAAAATGGTTTATCAGATTCGCGATATCGAGCGCAGTTCGCCCCAGGGTCGTGGCGGCAACATGACATTCCGCTTCATCATGTACAGCGTACCGGGCGGACAAAAACTCGACCTGAGCCTGAAATCCGAAGATGAATTGATCGAAGTCGATTTGCTTCGTCGTGAAGCCAATTTCTCTTATATGGATGGCGATGATTTCGTGTTTCTGG
>JBDTTC010000116.1:0-2350 GCA_039930825.1 Arenimonas sp. | reverse complement strand
TCGGCAAATGGCGAAGTGGCCGATTGATGTGAAATTAGCGCGCATGTTGATCGCCGCAAAACAGCATGATTGCTTGCGCGAGATGATGGTTATTACTTCGTATCTGAGTATCCAGGATCCCAAAGAGCGTCCTGCCGATGCACGAGAAGCAGCCGACCGAGCGCACGCTGAATTTATCGACCCACAATCGGAATTCAACGGCATTCTGAAACTTTGGGATGCCTACAAAAATGCCCATGAAGAATTCACACAATCGAAATTGCGCGGATGGTGCGAAAAAAAATTCCTCGGCTTTTTGCGGATGCGGGAATGGCGCGAACTACACCGTCAGCTGTTATTGAGCGCCGAGCAATTAGGCTGGCAGCAAAATTCGGTCGCTGCCGAATACGCCATGCTGCATCGCGCATTGATAGCAGGCTTGCCGGGTAACATCGGGCACAAGTCGGAAAAAGGACTTTACGACGCACCACGCCAGCGTAAATTCAGTCTATTTCCGGGTTCGCCGATATCTAAATCGCCACCGGCTTGGGTATTGGCAGCGAATATTCTCGATACCCAAAAGATATGGGGACTGACGCTCGGGAAAATCGAACCCGAATGGGTCATTGCCGAGCTCAATCATTTGCTGGCGCGAAAACATTTCGATCCACATTGGTCGCGGGCACAGGGCAGGGTGATTGGCTACGAACAGATCAATTTGTTTGGCTTGTTGCTGGCGGCAAAAAAACCAATGCACTACGGCGGCTTGTATCCGGTCGAAGCACGCGAAATATTTATCAGGCAGGCTTTGTTGACCGGTGAAATCAATACGCGTTCGCCGCTCGTGCAAAGAAATCTAGCCACGCTGGCGAAAGCCATCGAGGAAGAAGCCAAGCAACGTCGTGCGGGTATTGTTGTTGACGAAGACTGGCAGGCGCGTTGGTATCTAGATCGCGTGCCGGTCGAGATCAATAGCGTGCAAGGTTTTGATGCGTGGTATCACAAGCTTGCGCCGGACAAGAAAAAAACACTGGAATGGTCATTGCCGGACTTGCTGCCGAATGGTGACAAAGAAAGTAATCAATTCCCGAAATATTTCGCATTGGGAGATGCGCGCCTTGCGCTGCATTATCGTTTCGAACCCGGCAGTGAAGACGACGGCGTAACACTGGATGTTCCCCTGCATTTATTGATGGCGCTTGATGGTAGTCGTCTTGGCTGGCTGGTGCCGGGATTGATTGAAGAAAAAGCGACCGCACTGATCAGGAATCTACCCAAAAATCTTCGCAGAAATTATGTTCCTGCACCTGATTTCGCGCGTGCCTTTGCACAGGCGTATCCTGCACCGGCAGCCGATGCAATTACCGGCGAGCTGGCGCGATTCCTGACTCGTACGACCGGCGCGCCTGTGCAAACGCTTGATTTCGATGAAGTAGGGATTGATAAACATCTGCGAATGAATTTGCGCATTGCCGACAATAAAGCCGGGCCTGCACAAATTATTCTGGCGCAATCGCGGGATTTGGCTGAACTGAAAAAACGCTTTGGTTCGAAAGCCGAAAAAGCCTTTGCCGAGCATGCAGGCGAACGTTTGGTGCAGGAAGGCCTGAAAACGTTTCCGGATTCGCCGATACCCTTGCAGGTACCCGGCGCTGCGGGAGTATTGGCGTTTCCTGCCTTGGTCGATGATGGCGACAGTATTGCGCTGCGTGTATTTGCCGATAGGGAGCAGGCGCAGGAGGAGCACGAACGAGGTGTACGCCGATGTGTCGAATTTGCGCTTGCCGACAAAATCAAGCAGGCCCGAAAACAGCTTCCGGTTTCGCCAAAGCTGGGTTTGCTTTATGCCGCAATCGAAAGTTCGGAAAGATTACGGGAAGATATTGTCAGTGCGGCCTTGAAGGCATTGCTGCAAAACGACCTTGGCGATATTCGCGACAAATCGCAATTTGAAGCACGCATGCAAGTATTGAGCCGGGATCTATTTCCCGAAGCGGTAAAAAATCTCAATCTTGCTGAAACTATTTTGGCGAGCTATGCCCAGATAAAACCAAAGCTCGAATCGAATTTAATGGGCTGGGCGCGTGCGAACCTCGATGATTTGCAGTCGCATCTTCGCAGTCTCGTGCATCCGGGCTTTTTACGTGAAACTGCGGCAATCGGTCTAAAAGAATTTCCGCGTTATCTTAAAGCGATCGCTTTACGGGCGGAGCGTGCCTTGGCCGATCCGGTCAAAGACCAGGCACGTATGCTGGAATTGAAAAACTTCACCGATGCGCTGAATCACGCGCAAGAAAAAGGCCAGATGCAGCATCTGGCCTGGCAACAATTCCGTTGGGATTGCGAAGAACTGCGTGTGCAGGTATTCGCA
>JBDTTC010000115.1:0-4220 GCA_039930825.1 Arenimonas sp. | reverse complement strand
CCGTGATCGGCCGGGCCATCTGGAAACACGTGGCCGAGGTGGCTGTCGCCATGGGTCGAGCGAACTTCGGTGCGGACCATGCCGTGCCCGTTGTCGCGGAGCTCATTGACGTGCGCCGGTTCTATTGGCTTGGTAAAGCTCGGCCAGCCGCAGCCCGATTCGAACTTATCGGAAGACGCGAATAGAGGCTCGCCCGAGACGATGTCGACGTAGATGCCGGGTTCCTGGTTATTGAGGTGGACGCCGGTGCCGGGGCGTTCTGTTGCGTTCTGTTGCGTCACACGGAACTGTTCCGGCGTTAGTGCGGCAATCGCTTCCGGGGATTTGCGGTATTCGGGCATGTGCATCCTTCAAGGGGGCGTGAATTCAAAAGGCTGGACAGGAGCAGGTTTGAACATACGATAAAAGCCAAGCCCATTACAATCAAACAACTCTAAAAAGACAAGGACACCCACTAAATCCACATCGCCTGAAATCTGGTTAAGATTTTTCATGCATGCGGCCTATTTAAAAACGAGGATTTCAATAACTTGCCTGTTTTATTGACGCTATAGTCACTACTGCAAGTGCGATGATGCAGGCGAGATATGACTCCACAAACAACCACAGGAAATATCATCATGGTAACCGTAGCAATCCTCGCGACTGTAAAAGCCAAAGCTGGAAAAGAACAAACCGTTGAAGATTTTTTGAAAAGTGCACTGCAACTGGCTAACGAAGAAGCTGGCACAACCGTTTGGTTCGCCATCAAAATTGATGCATCAACCTTCGGTATTTTCGATGCCTTCGCCAACGATGCTGATCGCGATGCACATCTTGCTGGTCCAATTGCAGCAGCACTGATGGCCAATGCCGCTGAATTACTGTCTGAAGCCCCCAGCATTAAAAAAGTAGAGGTATTAGCAGCAAAACTGCCGCATTAAATATTATGTAGGTAGTTAGTTAGTTTTTCAGCACACTATTGTCGTACGTGTACTGGTAAAAACAAGGACGGTCAAGAATTTCACTAGCTTTCAGTCACCAGCAAGTGAGATGCGGATGCTCAACGACCAGCATCAAAAAAAGTATCGCAATTTCGCGATGCTTTTTTGTTTCGAAAAAGACGAGGACACCCACTAAACCCATATCGACTGGTACGGAATTAAGTTTTTTCCGGTAACCGAAAGTGAAAAACAAGGTCAACCAAGGATTTCCCTAGCTCTCCGCCGCTTTCAATCGAATTAAGTCGTCAACATCACTCGATATTTCCTAAAAGCATCGCCATTTCGCGATGCTTTTTTTGTTGTTAAGACGAATTAAGAAACTATCGGCCACAGACATTTATCCGTTTCGGGCCGATACGTTTTATTGCAACTGCTCAGCGTTGTTTTTCTAACGCCAATGCTGTGCCTATACCTTTCAACCAGCGTTGCTTCAATCGCTGTGCCAATGTCATCAAGTCCTGTGCTTCACCGACAACACGCCAATAGCCTGAACCGATGGCTTTGACTCGCGTTGTCCATCGTTCTGGATCATTCTCCAATGCTTTCAAGACACTGGGCATGGCAGCGGGAAAGGCGCCGCTTCTATCCGGGCGCATTTGCTTGCCGGTCCGCTGCACCAATTCAATATAAGCGTCTAACGGAATAGGTAAACAGGCGATCAATGTGCCTGCGATTGGCAGGAGCTTTTGTTTTAACGGAGCACCAATAGCCCAAAAAATGCACTGGCTAAGTGCTAAATAGGGTGCCATTATCAACGCTCAAAACGCATGCAGTTGCTGCGTTTATTTGAACATTTTTGCATCACTAGGGGGCTGTTATGTGGAATCTAAGTAAGTATTCTCGTCGCGTTGGTATAGCGAGTTTGTTTTTTCTCGTATCTTCTTCGGTTTTCGCCCAGGAAGTGCCAAGAATTGATGCGGTATTTGTTGATGTACCTGCCAATCGATTCTTTATTTCAGGTGCGGCACTGCTGCGCAATTCGACCGTGAAGATTAGTTTGGGTGAAGCGGGCTTGCCCGGCGATATCAAATCATTTTGCGCTCAAGGCAGCAGCACTTCGGTTATCGTTTGTACCTTTCCTGGTGGCTAGCCGCCTGCGGGCGATTACGCGTTATCGGTTTCGACTAACTATCCACCGGCATCCCGTTATTACGATACCCGTTATAACCTGACCATTGGTGGCGCCGGTCCGATTGGTCCCGCCGGTCCGACGGGTGCAACCGGAGCTACTGGTGCAACTGGTCCGGTAGGTGCAACGGGCCCAGCAGGTCCACAAGGGGTTGCCGGGCCAATTGGGCCACAGGGGCCCATTGGTCTGACTGGTGCGACAGGTGCAGCGGGCCCCGCGGGCTCACAAGGCCCGATTGGTTTGACCGGTGCAACGGGTCCTACGGGCGCAACTGGTGCGATAGGTCCAACTGGTGCAACCGGGGCAACCGGGGCAACCGGGGCACAAGGCCCGATTGGTTTAACGGGGGCAGCAGGTCCCACTGGCGCAACAGGTGCGATAGGTCCAACTGGTGCAACCGGGGCGCAAGGCCCGATTGGTTTGACAGGTGCAACGGGGCCCACCGGTGCTGCAGGTCCGCAAGGCGTTCCCGGTACACCAGGAACCGTGGGGAGCATAGGACCGCAAGGTCCGGTTGGCCCTGCAGGCCCACAAGGCGCAACTGGTCCTGCCGGCGGTAGCAAATTTATCGTCAAGATTAATGGAACCGTCAGTACTGCCTTGACGGATCCTTTGTATGTGATGGGAGTGAACGTTATTCCCGCACAGGGCGTGAGTTTCATTTCGAATAAAGGTTATGTTGCTGCGCTCTCTCAAAACAGCGGCATTTGGGAATTGTCGGGTAGCGGTACGGCCGGATATACCACCAATAATTGCACCGGCAATGCCTTATACGCGACTGGCAGTTTCGGGCCGGGTAGTGTCATTGGTTTGGGAACGGTTTCCACGTCGAGCAAGCAGGCCTACTACATTCCGTCGGCAGGTGCCACGATAGTCACCAACCCAACACGCAACAGTGTTGCCAATGCTTCGGGCACCTGCACTGCGGGTGTTACCGCACTTACCGGTACTTACTACAGCGTGCCCCTGAATGTTCCGGCAACCACCGGCGTGAGCTTGGCGGTAAGCGGACAGACGGTGACTTACGAATACGTTCCATAAAACGTACGCGTTGAAATTGAAAAACCAAACGGCGGAGATTTCTCCGCCGTTTTTTTTATGCGATGCAATCCTGGACGATGCAATCCTGGACACCCACAAGCCAAAGACAAGGACACCCACTTAAAAAAAAGAACAAAACCTATGGACAACCAAGAGTTTTTCTCGCCATCTCGTTTTTTTATTTAAGGATTTTCCTACATGCCAACGGGCAGTTGATTGATATCCAGATAAAAAGCGCAATGTCATACTGCGGAAGTAAAATTGGCTTCGTGATAACACCATGATTGAAAATTATCTGCGTAGTCGCTATCGTCAACTTTCTTCCGAAAGACAAATAAACTTTACTATGAAAACAATCTGGTGGGCCATCCTTGCATCGGTTATCTTGGCTTCTTGTGCAACTCAAAGAGTAAATAGTCAGTCAACTGCTACATCGCAGTCCGATAAGGCATTGCTTTCTCAGAATGATGAGCTGACTGCCTTGCTGCCGCCTGGAGCAAGGTTACTTCTTAGTGCGCGGGGGGACGTTGATGCCGATGGGGACGACGATGTGCTTGTTGCATACGCTAAGAGTACGACGATCGATGATACCCCGAGAGCCTTGCTGATTTTATTGCGCGATGCAAATGGCGTATTGCACAAGTCAGTGGACAGTCCGATAGCAATTCTGTGTAAAAAATGCGGCGGTATGATGGGCGATCCACTGCAGCAAATGCGCGTGGGGCGTGGGGAGTTTACACTGCGCTTCGAGGGTGGTTCACGCGAGCTGTGGTCTAGCGAATTCAAATTTGTGTTTAACATTCATCGCGGCGTTTGGATATTGGATGAGATAGTTTTCAATAGCCTCGATCGAGTTGGCGGAAAAACTATCACAAATAAAAGAAGGCCAGCAGATTTTGGCGATATTACGTTGGAAGAATTCGATGCCGGGTATTTTTCAGATGATGATCCGTCTTGAATTTCTTGTCATAACCTATTCCAGGATTTTTATTTATGCCGACCCAAAACGAAATTGATATGCTGCGCGCTGCTCGTGTTGCGGGCATCACTTCCCGCGAGGAAATGGC
>JBDTTC010000114.1:0-2658 GCA_039930825.1 Arenimonas sp. | reverse complement strand
GCGCGAGCGGCGGCTTGCGTGAGCTGACTGAAAACCTCGATCAGACAACTCATCGTAATTGGCTTTCCCGAAACTAGCCTGGCCGTGGCGCACCATTAATAAAGTCACTGGTTGAAAAACTCCTGAAAAAAAGTCAGACGCATTGGTTTCTGTTTTTCGATTTGAGTAATGATTTCGAAGTTGACGGCTTCGTTTTTTGAAATGTTCAGCTCGCCAAGATAGTAAACATCTTCGCCTTCTTTGGTGATCTGCATATTGATGTTGCTGCGCTCGCCGTTTTTCCGGATGGCAACGGCGGTAATCGTCGCCGGCAAAGTTTTGTCTTTGCCCGGCATGCCTTCGCGCACGACGACGTGTACCAGCGCCCGCGAAGCAGAACGGGTAATGCCATATTGCTTTGCAACTTCGGCAGTCAGCTGAGAGCTCAGCATGGCGTTCGCGTAAATACGGATGTCGCCGGATTTCATGAATTGGGCACAGACAAGATTGGATGCAAGCATCAGCAGCAGGAAAATGATGCCGGGAAATTTCGCCAATATTTTCATGGTTCGTAGACTCCGATTAACAGGAAAGCCGACGCAGCGATTGCCGCCAACATAATAAAACCCGCCGATACATAAAACATGCGGCCGCTGAGTCGTTGGATATAAAACTTGGTGAACTTGAAAGCAATCGTTATGCAGATAAAGGCAAACAAGGTCGCCAGCGAGAAAATATACAAGGGCTCATGCAGATTGAGTGATGAAGCCAGGAATATTCCGAATATAAAACCGGCTATGCCTGCCAGGAACCACAAAATCATATTGGTTGGCGAATACATCGGTGCGCTTAATCGTTTGCCGCCGATAATTCCCGCCCACGCCGAGTCGCCGCTTCGATCGCATTGTTCACAATTTCGCGAAAGCCCTGCGCTTCGAAACTTTCTATCGCTGCCTGTGTGGTGCCGCCCGGTGAGGTTACGCGTTGCCGTAATACATCGGCGGATTCAGTAGTTTCACTTAGCATGCGTGCAGCGCCTAGCAAGGTTTGATTGGTCAGCGCACGTGCTGCATCGGCAGACAGGCCTTGAGCAATGCCCGCTGCCTGCATGGCTTCAGCCAGTAGAAAAACATAGGCCGGCCCACTACCGGAAACAGCCGTCACCGCGTCCATCAGATTTTCGTTCTCAATCCATACGGTAATGCCGGTAGCCTGCATCAGATCCTGTGCATGCTGTTTTTGCCCTGTATCAACGTTGGCATTGGCAAACAGTCCGCTGGCACCGGCGCCGAGCAGGGCAGGTGTGTTCGGCATAATGCGGACGACCGGCATATTGCCGCCCAACCAGGAATCCAGTTGTTGTGAAGTAATGCCGGCCGCAATCGAAACTATCAGCGGTTTGTTTGCCTGCGCCAAGGGTGCAAGTTGCTGGCATACCGATTTCATCACCTGCGGTTTTACCGCAAATACCCAGATATTCGAATTACTGGCGGCTTCATTATTGTCGCTGAAGGTGGCAACCGAAAAATCTTTCGCCAGTGCTTCTGCCAGTACTGCGACCGGTTCGGAGACTTTGATGTTATCGGCCGGCAAACCTTTTTGAATCATGCCGCCGATCAGGCTGCGTGCCATATTGCCGCCGCCGATAAAAGTAATTTTTATGTTCGAGTTCGAAGGCATTTTAAAAAATCTTGGGAGTGATAAATCATTATGGTCCGTGTGCGAAGCAAGGCGCTAGGCTTTTCGTGTGCCGAACAGTGCCGAACCGATTCGTACCAGCGTAGAACCTTCGCGAATGGCCAGTTCAAAATCATCGCTCATGCCCATCGAAAGCGTATCGCAGCCTGGATGGCGTGATTGGAGTTGTTCAAACAAGCGGTTTAATTCCCGGAAGCCGGCGCACCGTTTTTCCGGATTCGGTGATGGTTCGGGTATGGCCATCAAGCCACGCAATTTCAGTCGTGGTGAGTCGAGTACGGCTTGTGCAATCGAGTCGATCTCGTTCGGCGTGCAGCCCGATTTGCTGGCTTCGCCATCAATATTGACCTGGATCAGCACATTGAGAGCTTGCGATTTTTCCGGACGATAACGGTTCAAGGGTTCGACTAGTTTGATCCGGCTCAGGCTTTGTATCCAGTCGAAATGTCGGGCCGCTTCGGGGCATTTGTTGGATTGAAGCGGACCAATCAGATGCCATTCAAGCTTCAAGTCCTGCAAGTCCAATTGCTTGGCCAGCGCTTCCTGCACGTAGTTTTCGCCAAAAGCTCGCTGACCCAGAGCAGCCAGATTCCGGATAGATGCAGCCGACTGCATTTTCGATACCGCCAGCAGTCCTGCCGTCCGTGGCCGTTCAGTTGCATGGTTCGCGTTATCTATCTGTTGCAGGATATTGCGAAAGGCTTGGTCTAACGGATTATTCATGCCGGGGATTGTTGAGTTCGTCGAGAGGGTTATACTGCCCTGAGGACATAGCTCGTGCCTACATATGGATTCGCACTTTAGGGGAGATTGGCAATGGATATCGCAGAATTACTGGCCTTTTCGGTAAAAAATAAAGCCTCGGATTTACACCTTTCCGCCGGTTTGCCCCCCATGATTCGCGTGGATGGCGATGTTCGCCGCATCAATATTCCCGCGCTTGACCACAAGCAAGTCCACTCCCTTGTCTATGACATCATG
>JBDTTC010000113.1:0-10328 GCA_039930825.1 Arenimonas sp. | reverse complement strand
GTCGAGTTTTCAGTTGGATTAGGGTCAGGCCAATTCAAGGTGCCGGCAGTTAGCGCTGGCAGATCTGTCGCAGGATTCAAAGTACCTTGCAAGCCAATCGACAGACTGAACGTCACCATATGCTGCCAGTACGCAGGGTCATCGGTAGTGGACGGGACAATATTTTCTAGATCTGTCCGCAGATCACGCTTCCAATAATAATTGGCAATGTCGCCGAGCGTATCATTCCAGAGATCGTTGTAAGGATCTGCAGCGGTGTAGCCAATCGCCGTTCCGGTAGATCCTACCGGCACTGGAATCGCAGCTGTCGTGGTGTTGTCAGAGTTGCCGACTGGTGCGGTGTAAGCATTGCCATCGTTCCAGAAACCATCCGTCGTCAGGATCGTAAAGTTCTGGCGGCAAGCAAGCTGCGCGGTGCCGCTTTCAGGGCCGTACGGGCCTGAAGTATCACTGCGGCTATAGTAAAGACCAGCCTGCTGAAGCGCGCCTTTCAACGGTGTCGTCGGACTAGCAGCGGCCGCGAACAAGTTATTAAACCATGTGGTTCTATTGGTTGTTGCGGTAGGCGAAGTCAAGTCACGGAACAGACCAGCATCGGTACCAACAGGAATTAAAAATGGTGTCCGGGTGCCAGACACAACATTGCCACCCCAGATCGTGGTGAAGCCAACTCGCATATTGGTGCCGAGGTCCGAGAACGCATAACTGGCACCCGCCTTGGCGGTTTTAGTACGTGTCCTGTGGAAGGAGTACCAGGTGGCGAAGTTATCCCGTTCTTCAGCTTCGGTACGACCGGTCGGTGTTGTTTGAACACAGTTTCTCCAACCGGCACCGCTGGTGGAGATATCGCAACCATCTGCCGATAAATCACCCTGCAGATAGCTCGCATTGACCTGCACATTGGCGAATGTAGAACCATTGGCAAACACACGGACATGCCAAGTGCCTACTGCAGGATTATTGATCGTACAAGTTTCGGTATTGCCGGCATTCTGGCTACGGCAATTATATGTGCCCGTAGTCGGCACGCCGTTGAATCGCACATAAAGATTGGCACTGGTACCTGTACCACCAAAAGTACTTACTACCAAGCTTGTGGTATCGGCGGGAATATTAAAAGTATAGTCCGGAGAATAGTTTGAATTCGTGATCGAGCCGGTAGTGCCCAGACTGAGATTTGTTGGAGGTGGTGCCACATAGTTAATTCGCTCGGAGCGAATCACACGGCCATCAGTCCGAATTTGGTAACGCCAGTAATTGGTGGGTTCAATCAGGTCAGCCGTCGCAGTAATACCTGCTTTAGGTACGTAGTAAGTCTGAACTGAGCTGAGCAGATTGGTCGTACCGCCGCTGGCCAGAGTTGTACTGGAATAAGCTGCTCCGTATGATGTGTCCGCTATATAGGCGCCGTTTGAGTCTTTCCACGGAAAGTAAGTGTTCGCAGGGTTGTAGTAAATACCATTACGGGCATAGGTCTGCGGACCAATATTGGGAGCATTGGTTGTCGGTGAAGCATCGCTCGCGGCTCCCGGTGCTGGCATATACGTATTCGCCATCGAACCCGAGTCATCCAGAATGAATAACAGGTTGGGTGGTACTCGTGAGCCAGTTTGCAGCGGCGCCGTTGGAATGGCGATACCAGCCAATGTCGGTGCAGCACACAGCGTTGCAAACAGGCTTAAGGTAATCGCTTTGATCACTTTAAAACCTGAGCCACCGTTAGACGGATGTTTGATTGAGGGATACATGGTGTTTCTCCTGAAACCTTAAGGTACAGCGTAATTAGCTTGCAGAATTACATTCGCTCGACCTGCAGAAGTACTGCGAGCCGTAATGCGATAACGCGGCGAAAAGCAATTGGGTTGCTGCGGAATTTCGCGATCACAACCAGGCCAATTGGGAGCAACGCCCAATGGCTCGATAATAAATTGGGGTGCCGACGCATTTAGAGTTCCGAGCGATACTGTCGCACTCCTCCAAGCCGTTGTTGTATCGTTCCAGCGATCTGCTACCGCACCTGTTGGGGCCGGACACAAACCAGCTGCGCAAGCACCACTGACTGGAAAGGTGGGAGCCGTTGCAGCAACAACTTCGGCTTCCCGCAATGCCGCTTCCGCCGCTTGGAATCCGATGCTGCGATCCAACAAGTTGGAACTCATTTTTTCTTCCATAATTGTGCTTCTAAGACCGGCGATGCCAAGCAAGGTCATGATCAGCAAAAGCAGCAGCACGATCAGCAACGAAACACCTTTTTGATTACGCAATGATGAAGTTCTCATGAGTTGCGATTCCGTAATGTGACGGTATGAGCCATCGTGCGTTTAATGGTCTGGCCATCGGTACCGATTCGATCGGGACCTTCGAGCGTGAAGTTGATTCGAACCGAATTCACATCGGGCCAGCGTACGGCATTGATGGCCGAAGCATCTACATAGTCCGTAGCACCGGGTAACAAATACTGGATTTGCATATCACTTACACCGTCTGCAACTTCTTCCGTCACCGTCGCGTTACTGCGCAACACGTCCCTGTAAAGCGAACGGCTGCCATTTGGACGACCATTTACCCGGATGTACCAACGAGTGGCATTGAGTTTGGTAAGCAAAGAGTTGGCTGGATAGGTATAGGCCGTAGTACATGTCCTTGGAACCCTAAAGCCCAGCCCTACACCACAATTACCGCCAACACCCGCAGAGGCAGCGTGGCCAATAGTGCTCCCCGCAACAGTGGTCGCCGAAAAAATAGCAGCTTGCCTGAAGTCGCATGCGACCAAAACGTCACCGACGGCAATCGCAGTGGGGGGCGTGTTAAGCGTGAAAGTTGGACTTGCGTAGGAAGCAACGGTGTAAACACTGGCACTACCTGACTTGATTTCGATGGCATCGGTACCTGCCACATCATTAGTCCCCGGCATGGCACCACTTTCATAGCCAAACACCGGAGTAGTCCAGTTGTCCCACCAATTCGTGCCTGGTGTATTTAGCATATTTGCTATCAATAACTGTTTTGCACAAGGCGTACCGCCAGCTTCGCGTACATCACGGGTCATAAGTTCAAAAGCGGTGCGCGCATTTTCCTGCACACGCCCGACATTTTCGGCTGTGATGTAAGTTTGTCGATTAGAAATGAATATGCCCAGAGTTGCGCCAACCACCACAATCCCCAAGGCCACTGCTATCAACAGCTCGATCAAGCTGAAACCAGATGTAGATTTATGCATTTTCATATGCGGCTCACCATGGTCATGGTCTGAGCGCTGGAGCCGCCTGTGCCCCGGGTATCATCCCAGCGGACATCGACAGTGCAAACATCGTCAGTGGCACTACCGTTTGCACCGCATGTAATACGACCACAAGCATCACTGCTAATGGTATTTTTCATAGAGGTAACCCAAGCGATCATGTCCTTGTTTATCAAGGTCGCGCCTGTGGGTGCAGCACACGTCCAACCAACATCATATTGATTGTTTCTGGCTTGGGTCAGATTGGCACGCATGGCATCCAAGACGGCATAGCTTTGAACCACGGCCTGCGTTCTTTCCATTGCACTTTGAGTATTACGCAACGCAGTGGCCTGCATGGCGGCGATTCCCAGCAACCCGATGGACAGAACAAGTACCGATACCATCACTTCAATCAGACTTGTGCCTTTGCTTAGACGCCGGGTGTTTTTATATGAACCTGGTTTCATTTTGGACTCCATAACTTAACTGTCTGCAGGCGCTGCACAGGCTGCGGCAGTGGCTTTGACTACGACCATTCTGCTACCTGTTGCAATTGATACATCACGTGCATTTTGTGCAGGCGATGTTGTGTCTATACATATTCTGAGCTGAGCCACCAACAAGACATTCGCTGGTGTCCTCGCCAAACCGTCCGGCCGAAAAACTATTCTTTGTGACGCCCCCGAAACTGCAACGCTTGGCACCACAAGCAAAGGTGCTGTCACTGCGGCTACCCGCAAAACCGTCTCGCCAGCATCACGCGTACCATTTCTGGCATTCGCCGGCGTAGCTCCGCCGTCATCGACAAACGCGATCCATCCATCCCAGTTGCCTGCACCGGTATTGCATGTGGCAGCAGCCCCACTTTCCGGATTTGCACTACGGCAAATAACAACACGGGCGTTCCGGCGTATCGCTTCCATTCGTGCGACCTGCATAGAGGTCAGCAACTCGTTGGAAGTGCCAGATAAGCGATTCACATTGGAAATGGCTTCAAACCCAGGCACCGCCAGCATAATCATAATACCGAGCAAGGTGAGGGTTATCATCAACTCGAGTAGGCTGAAGCCTCTGGCATTGCGGCATGTAATGGAACTGAAACTATTACTCGTAGGCATTTTAGCGTTCCGTATTTACGACACAGGCAGCATATCCGTGCAGGTTTGCCGATGTAAAACTGAAGCCGATAAGCGGAGTGATACTGTAGGCCAGCGGTGTAAGGTAGCTGACCCGATTCGCAGTTAGTCTAGGTTAGACTCACGGCACTGCAATCCGATCGATAACAATGGCACCCATTCGTTCAAACAGCCCTCTTGAAACGCTTTGGCAAGCCCCAAGCATGCTATCTGCGGTTTTTATCGGCGAAGCCGTTGCCGCCCTACTCGCTCTGGCACCGGGATTCGTAGGCGACCGATGGGTTTATTTCGGACTGGCTTCACTGGTGATCCAATGGATTATTTTACTAACCATGGGGCTTTTATTTGTCTTCCGTCGCCAATTAAGCGTGATGAAACCTTTGCGGGTGGCCTGGATTGGCTTAGCGACTTTGGTGACAGCAAGCGGAATAGTGGCTTATGGCGCCTGGCACTTAATGGAATTAGGCCTGACCCGCCCAGATGTCAGCCTGCCTTTGTTCCTGCTCAAAATCGTTGCGATTGCATTATTGGTCGGCACACTTAGCCTGGCCGCATTCCAAAATCACTGGCAGGCCCGCCAAATGGCGGTAAAGGCAAAACAAGCCGAGCTTGAAGCGCTGACAGCACGGATTCGTCCACATTTTTTATTCAACACGCTAAATGCTGGCGCATCCTTGGTGCATGGTAGGCCGGAAGAAGCAGAGCGTTTGTTACTAAATCTTGCGGACTTGTTTCGAGCCGCCTTATCCGGACAGCAGGAAATCAGTCTTGAAGATGAGTTGTCACTCGCGCGCGGCTACGTTGAAATCGAATCGCTGCGTTTTGCCGATCGTTTGAATATTCACTGGGATTTACCCTCGCCTCTGCCCGACATTAGGGTTCCGGCTCTTTCCATACAACCACTGATTGAAAATGCCATTAAACACGGCATGGAGCCTTCGTCGGTTCGGGTGAATGTCGAAATCATCGTCAAGTCGGAACCTGACTCTATCCTGATTTCAGTATTGAATGACATGCCTAAAAACAAACCAAGCATTGTCACCGGACATCAAGTAGGGCTTTTATCGTCACGCGAACGCATACGCGCATTAAGTCGCGGCCGAGCCGAACTTAATACGCGCATCGAAAACAACCGATTTATTGCGGTCATTAGCCTTCCGACCGACGAAGATAACTAGGCGCCCACAACCCGATAGCAAGGCTTGTATTCGCCGCTCATTTTCATTCTTCGCTGCGCAACAAAGGCCTGCAATAAGCCATCAAGCGCTTTCATGATGTCGATATCGCCGTCAATCTGGAATGGTCCGTGTTGTTCGATATTGCGCATGCCGTCTTCTTTTACGTTACCGGCAACGATGCCTGAAAAAGCCCGTCGCAAATCTGCCGCTAGTAAATGCACTGGCTGATTGTGATGCAAATTCAGGCCGGCCATCGCAGCATGATCCGGCACAAAAGGCTGCTGGAACTCGAATGGAATATGCAAAGACCAGTTAAAGAAAAATGCATCTTTTTCGGCGATGCGTTGTTCACGAACTTTTTTCATGCCCAAGGCCATCTGCCTTGCAACTTCCGAGGGATTATCCACGATGATTTTGTAACGCAATGTCGCCACTTCACCAAGACTTAGCCGCAGGAATTGATCAATCTGTTCAAAATACGCCGCTGAGGATTTTGGTCCGGTAAAAATCAGCGGGAACGGCATATCGACATTATCCGGATGCAGCAGAATACCGAGTAAATAGAGGATCTCTTCCGCGGTTCCGACACCACCCGGGAATACAATTATGCCGTGGCCAACACGTACAAATGCTTCGAGTCGTTTTTCGATATCGGGCATGATCACCAAATGGTTAACGATCGGGTTCGGTGATTCAGCGGCAATAATGCCCGGCTCGGTAATGCCGATGTAACGATTATTAGTGCGCCGCTGTTTGGCATGCGCAATCGTCGCGCCTTTCATTGGGCCTTTCATCGCGCCAGGGCCACAGCCTGTGCAAATATCGAGACGACGCAAACCCAACTCGTAACCGACAGCTTTTGTATAGACGTACTCTTCGCGGCCAATTGAGTGACCACCCCAGCAAACCACGAGGTTAGGATCTTGGTGGGGGCGCATAACGCGTGCATTGCGTAAAATTTCAAACACCGCGCCGGTCATTCCTTCGCTGGTGGAAAGATCAAATTTCGTTCCTTCGTTGATTTCAGTTGCAACATAGGCAATATCACGCACGACCGAAAATAATAATTCGGCAACACCGCGAATTAATTCACCATCGACAAATGCGGTTGCAGGTGCACTTTTTAATACGATTTTTATACCGCGTGCCTGCTGCAAAACCTGAATATCAAAATCCGGATATTTTTGCTGGGCCGCGCGAGGATCATCCGAATCACTACCGGTGGTCAATACTGCCAATGCGCATTTGCGGAGTAAATCATGCAGACCTCCGCCCGAGGCATCATGCAAGCGTGCAACTTCTGCACGCGACAGAACATCCAGGCCGCCACGCGGCGAAATTTCGTCATTTACTGTTGCCAATTTTGCAAATACTTCACTCATCTTTCTGTTCTCTTTTCGTCATTTTTAGTTGAACGAATACTCTAGCACTTTGAATACCTATTGTTACCGGTTTCTAAGGTACTTGTTGACGGACACAAAAAAACGGCCGGGTTTCCCCGGCCGTTTCGAATTACAAATGAAGCGTCAATTAGAACTCATACTTCACGGTAAATTGGGCAGCCCACGAGGACTCGCCTTTGAGCTGACGATTAGTCAGATCTTCAACGTTACCGGTTACGCCGTAAACGTAATTACCGTTTGCATCAAGACCCAAATAATCCACGAAGCTGCGAGCCAGGCCACCTTGTGACTGGAAGCCGACTTCGTCGATTTGGCCCCATTTCTTGTTAATCAGGTTGCCGACGTTGAGGATGTCTAGCGTGATCGTGAATTTATTGTCGCCGATAAAACCAGGCAATTCCTGACTTAAACGAACGTCGAAGTTATTGGTCCATGGTGCGAACGAACTATTACGGGCAACAACTCCACCTTCATATCCACGCAAACCATTCCGATCAACCAAGTCCCAAAACCGTGCTTCGCTGTTGGTGTCATTTACGCAAGTGGCAGCGCCGGCAACAACAGGGCTTCCAGGGAGACGGAAACAAACGTTGCTTGAACCTTGCACCGGTATGTACAGCAAATCGTTGGTGACGTTGTCGCCGTTCAAGTCATTGTTGTAAATCCAGCTATATGGCTTGCCTTTACGACCTTCATAGAACAAACCGAAACGGGTTGCATAATTACCGAAGAAATTATGTTTCCAGTTCAGGGCACCGGTGAAACGATCCTTGACCAAATAAGCCGAGTTGGCGGCCACTTCTTCGTTGGCATTGAACACGGAAACCGACTGCCAGCTGGAATTCGAAACCGAGGAAGACAGACTGCTTACTTCCGTAGCTGCAGTGTAGGCATAACCGATTGACCAGTTCCATTCTTTCAGGAATGCGCCGCTGAGGCTGAGGCTGAGGTTGTCGCCGCCACCTTTGCCGGTACGTTCTGCCAACAAAACGCTATTGAATGAAGGATTGCTCATCGCACGTGTGCGCGAGCCACCTGCAGGTACGCCGCAAGCAGCACCCGACGTTGTGAGAGAAATCGCACCGGTAGCGCTGTATCCATAGCAACTGGTGTTGTAACCGACCGGGTGATAGAACAAGTCACGACCATCAACACCGGTACGGATTGGAGCGCCCAGATTCAGGTTCTTGTAGTAAATCGCATCCTGAACTTCGGTATGGATATATTCAACCGAGAACGTTGCGCCATTGAAGAAAGGCAGTTCGTGTTCGAACGCGAGATTTGCTTTCCAGACCGATGGTTGTTCGAGATCTTCCGACAGGAAATCTACGTTTGGTGCAGGCGGACTGCCGGCAATACCTGGCTGGAAGGCTGGATCTTGTTCAAAAAAGCCATCGTTACGTGGGCAAGCTGTACTGCCAGTGCCCGAGCAGCTGATGATGCCCGTGGTGATACCTGTATTCGAGTACACGTTAGACAACCAGACATTGGCGGCATTGCCTTCAAACAAGCCGAAGCCGCCACGCAATTGCGTAGGACGATCGGTGTCGAAGGTGTAGTTGAAACCAACGCGTGGCTGGAACAAGGTATTGCCATCGAGGGTATTGTCGTTGCGACGACCAAAAGCACCGGCACGGGTAAGGTCGGCAAGCAAGGCACCACCGTCACGGATAACAGTTCCGTTTTGCGGAGTTGTGCTGCCTACTAAAGAACCGTTGATTGCCGCCCTCGCAGCAAGCGGATTAAGCACTGGACTGGTGTTCATTTGCTTCTGGTCAAAACGCAGACCCAGATTAACCGTCAGCTTGTCATTCACAGTCCAGGTGTCTTGCAGGAACAGGCCAATATTCTGGTAGCTCCAGTTGGCTGCACCGTCATTCAACGCAAAGCCGTTAATCGGCACTTGCACCGAGTAATTCAACGGACGGCCACGCTGGAAGTTTTCAAGCACAGCAGCATCGCGCTGGGCACGAGTTGCACTGGCGCAACTGAAGGTTGGGCTGTTGATTAACACATTATTGTAGGTGAAAGCCGGGTTTCCGCCTGCCGCAGGAGCAGCATTGATACAGTCGAACGTGTAGTTACCACGGGTGTCTTGCAGGAATGCGTTGTAAACGTCGTTGTCGTCGTAATCAATACCGAACTTGAACTCATGGTCACCCATAAACAAGTTGGCGCCGAGGTAGTAGTTCCAGGTTTTCGTTGACAGGTCGTTGAAATGACGGCTACGTTCCGTACCGAAGATGAGACCGGCTGAAGTGCTCGAAACCGCAGGCGAACCTACCGGCAATGCACCCGCGAAATTCAGGCGAATGGAAGGAAGGTTCGAATTGTTCAGCGGCGCACTCGCGTAATCGCGATAAGAAGCCTTGAACTCGGTCGAGAAACTATCGGTCCAGTCTGCGAACCACTGCCCGACGTAGGTTTCAATTGTTTTTTCCTGACTGTACCAATGTGAACTCAAGGACAAAAGGTTATTGAAGTTGTTCGGAAATAAGGGTTCGCTTTGCTCTGTTTTGCTCCAGCGCAAACTTGCACGATGGCGCTCACCGAGGTTGGCATCCAGCTTGATGAGTGAATCTTTAACGGTGAGGTCTGTTGCCGGAGCGGCCGCTCCGCCGATATCGATACCATAAGTGGTTGTCGCAATAGCTTGTGTAGCCGCAATTTCTTCAGGTGTAATTGCAACGTTGGTTTGCGTACCGCCCAGTGGGCCGAACGTAGGCGTAGCGCGGCTACTTGCCAATTCTTCATAGCTAACGAAGAAGAACAACTTGTCTTCTATGATAGGGCCACCAAAAGTCAAACCTTTTGTATCTTCGGTGAATTTTTCCGGAGCAAAAAAGTCGTCGGTGGTACGGTTATATTTGTCGCCCGAGAAACTATCGTCGCGATATACGTAATAAACCGAACCTTTGAAGTCATTGGTGCCGGATTTAGTAATTGCATTGATGTTGGCGCCGGTATAACCCTTCTGGGTTACATCGTAATTGGAAATATTGACTTGCGCACTTTGAATCGCATCAATCGAGATTGGCTGCTTAAGCGTTGGCAAGTTGTTGGCTTCCAGACCGAAGGGATCGTTGGTCGCTACGCCATCAATCGTGATCGAATTGAAACGACTGTTTTGGCCGCCGGCGGAAATTTCACCGCGATCTTTATCGGTTTGGGAAATACGTGGGTCAAGACGGGCATAGTCCTGCAAATTGCGTTGAATCGACGCGAAGGAATTCAGTTTTTCGCGGCTGATGCTTGTGCCTGCGCCCATTTTCTTCGAATCAAAAACATCGGCACTACGTGTTGCCGTCACTTGCACTGCGCTCAGCGTAGTGGCATCGGCAAACTTGATATCGACATTGCCGGTTGCAGCCAATTCCAGATAAACGCC
>JBDTTC010000112.1:0-11407 GCA_039930825.1 Arenimonas sp. | reverse complement strand
AAGTATTCCGTGGAAGCGGCCGTCACACGCGAATGCCAAAAGCACAATGGAAGGTCACGACTTAACATTCCAAAGCAAAAGAGTATTGGCTGAACTTTATCGCAAATCATTCGCGCCTGACGGCCGCTCCCACGGCACATTTCGTTAGCTAGTTCAGGCACCTACCAGCAAACGCAGTAATTGGCCACACAACCAACCACCATAAGTACCCAGCGCGTAACCGAATACCGCAAGCAACACGCCGACAGGCGCTAATGCCGGATGGAAGGCACTAGCAACAACTGGTGCGCTTGCAGCACCACCCACATTGGCTTGACTGCCAACTGCCATGTAAAACACCGGGGCCTTAATCCACCAGGCCATCAGTAACATCAGACAGCCATGGAAACCTATCCAGATCAGGCCCAAAACAAATAACTCGGGATCAGAAAAAATGGAGGCTAGATTCATCTGCATACCAATAGTCGCCACCAGAATATAAATTGCTGCCGACCCTATTTTTGAAGCTCCCGCGCCTTCCAGTCTTTTGGCGCGGGTAAACGACAAAATCAAACCGAATGTCGTTGCCAATACCGTTACCCAGAAAAAATTCGCGGTCAGGCTATAACGTTCGAGATACGGCGCATTCGTTTTGATGAAAGGCACGATGAATCCAGTCAGCCAGTGGGCAAGCCCGGTAGCACCCAGGCCAATCGCAAGAATCTGAATCAGATCGTTGGTTTTGGTAACGCGCGAATTTTCGAGTTGCACTTTTTCCACACGTTGACGCAAATCTTCCAGCGCGCGTGTATCGGCTCCGCGCGCGGCGTCGATCTTTACACTACGCGCAGCAAGAAACAGCAGAAACGCCATCCAGATATTCGCCACAATCACATCCACGGCAACAAATTTGCCGAAGACAGTAGGGCCAACTTCATACACCTCTTTCATTGCGGCCTGATTGGCACCGCCACCAATCCAGCTACCAGCGGTGGTTGTCATTCCGCGCCAAACAGCATTGGCACCTTCAGGATTCAATAGTGTCGGATCAAAAAAACCCATGATCCACAATGCGAGTGGTGCACCAAGAATTACGCCCACTGTTCCCGTCAAAAACAGGATCACTGCCTTTGGGCCAAGACGAAAAACGGCATTCAAATCACAGGCAAGGCACAACAGCACCAGCGCCATTGGCAGCAAATAATCGCGTGCCATCGGATACAACTTCGAAGCCTCGCCGTTAATGACACCAAAGGTATTCAGCAAACCCGGAATGAAATAACAAAGCAGCAAGGCCGGCACAATGCTGTAGAACTTTTTCCAGAATTTATGCGGAGAATTTTCCGAAATGAATATCAGACCCAGCACGACTACCAAAAGCCCAAGTACTACTGGGTCTGCGGTGATCATTGCGGTATTCACCGATTCTGTTTCAGTTGCCATTTACCCCTCACTATATTCGGTTTCCGATTATGAGTTTACGCAATGCGTCGGTAGAGATTCCTACATAATAAAAACGGCAGCCTAGACTGCCGTTATTATTCAAACTAAATACAATTTATTTAGTTTGTTCAGCGCCGTGCATCCAGGTCACCAAGGTGCCCGACACAGCCCATAGAATTAACGCAAATACGCCTAGCGTTGCTGCCAAACCACCAAAGATTGCAAGCTCGCCTAGTTTTTCTGCATAAGCGCCAATATAACCGGCCAGCAGATTGGCAACGAAGTTGATCAAGAACCAAACACCCATCATCAACGATGCCAGACGTAGTGGGGCAAGTTTGGTAACCATCGACAAACCTACTGGCGAAATGCATAGCTCGCCCATGGTATGAAAAAGATATGCCAACACAAGCCATAACATGCTGGTTTTGCCATCCGGACCTTGACCATAAACTGCGGCCACCATGAATAGAAAACCGATACCTGTCAGCAATAAACCGAAAATCATTTTTACGGGCGTGGCTGGATTCTTGCCTTTTCGACCCATACCGCTCCACATCATGCTGAACAATGGTGCCAACACAACAATGAACAAAGGGTTTAGGGACTGAAACCAACCAGCTGGCACTTCGAAGCTACCTAGGAAGCGATTCGTTTTTTCGGATGCATAGATATTCATCAAGCCGCCGGCTTGCTCAAAGGCTGCCCAGAACAACACGACAAAAATAAACAACATGAAAATAACTTTCAATCGATCATGCTCTTCTTTGGTCAATGGAGATTTGACGCCCCCTGTATTCGCTAGCGCACGCTGCACGGCAGGCTGACGGCCAACATCACCCAGAAAGCCGTTTGCAAACGCCAACTGAATCACCACGGACAAAAGCATGCCGCAACCAGCAGCGAAGTAACCAAATTTCCAACCATAATTTGGATCTTCACCGAGCGTGGAACACACGAACGGAGCGATGAATGCACCCAAATTAATACCCATGTAGAAGATGGTAAAGGCACCATCGCGACGCGCATCGCCTTCCGGATATAAATCACCCACCATTGTCGAAATATTGGGCTTGAAAAAACCGTTCCCAATAATCATCAGCAACATACCGATAAGGAACGTGCTATTCATCTGGAATAGCCAGAATGTATCTGGGTTGCTTGTTTCAGGGTGAGCGCTAATTCCCATACCCAAACCAAACTGGCCGGCTGCCATAATAAGGCCGCCAATAATGACTGATTTACGCTGACCAATAAAATTGTCGGCAATCCACCCGCCAATCAATGGGGTGAAGTACACCAGACCGGTATACCAAGCGTACATTTTCAGGGCATTTTCTTTACTCATGCCAAAACCGGAATTAGCGGCATCCGTTGCAGCTACCAACGACAATACCAACAACGCACGCATTCCGTAGTAACTGAAGCGCTCCCACATTTCGGTGCCAAATAAAAGAAAAAGTCCCTTCGGATGACCGAGGAACTCTCCCTTTGGAATATTCAAGCCATTACTCATTACATTCTCCCTGGAAAATTTCATATTTTCTGCAGGCCATCCAAGAGGAGGCAAGGCAAAAGTAGGACGAATGTAACCGCTAAGCGGCTGCGCGTCTAATCCGCGCCATGCTGCGCCGCATCATTTATTCGGTCCAATCAGTGTTCTCACCTCGAACAATTCAGGAAAAAAGCTCAATTCCAGCGCCTGTTTCAAAAACTGGACACCCGAGCTGCCGCCCGTTCCACGCTTGTAACCAATAATGCGTTCGACGGTCTTCATGTGACGGAAGCGCCACAGTTGGAAGTTCACTTCGATATCCACCAGTTGTTCACATAAATGATAAGCATCCCAGTTGGATTTGGTGTCCTCATAAATTTTTTCGAACACCGGCATCAGCGCTTCCTGGCGCTCATGCGCTTGCGAGAAATCACGCTCTACGCATTCTTTTGGAATGGCGTGTCCGTGTCGATACAGATAATGCAGAACTTCGTCATACAGGCTCGGTGCTTCAAGAATGCTTTTCAGCCACGCCTGCCCTTCAGGGTCATAGCTGAATACCTTGAGCATGCCGGCATTTTTATTACCCAATAAAAATTCAATACCGCGATATTGCAATGATTGAAAACCCGAAGCCGGGCCAAGCACCTCACGAAAGCCCATGTAATCGGATGGCGTTAACGTTTCCAGTACCGACCATTGTTCGGTCAATTGCTTTTGAATATGTTTGACGCGCGAAAAAATCTTGTGGCAAGGATCAAGTCGATCATTTTTCAGATGCTCGATGGCGGCCGTCAATTCATGAATGACCAGCTTCATCCAAAGTTCTGATGTCTGGTGCTGAATGATGAAAAGCAATTCATCATGGTGTACCGGATTGGTCAAAGGCTGCTGGGCCGATAGCAAAATATCGAGACGCAGGTAGCCGCTGTAACTTAGGCGTTCGCGCAAGTCGGTGGTTATTTCTTGCTCAATGGGGCGTTGGTTTGTGGGCTGGGTCATGTGGCAGTGCAACAAGCGGACTAAGTATCAACAGCTTAGCGCATCTTCTTCATAAATTCTTCGCACAGAAAAAATCGTCATGATTTAGACGCAAACCTTGGTTAGACTCGACGGTCACGTGATATTGAATAAATAACAGGGGAAGTAGGTATGCGCGGTTGGATAAAACTTTTAGCAGCAGGTTTGTTTATTGTGCCTGGATTGGCTTTTGCACAATGTGTGTCATTGACGGGTGGCGCTTATACCCAGGATTTCGACACGCTTTCCAACACCGCAGGCACTACGACTAACAACCTGACGATACCGGGCTGGTTCATGACGGAATCCGGCGGCGGCGCTCGCGACAACGAGCAGTACGCTGTCGATACCGGCGCCAGCACGACTGGCGACACTTTCAGCTACGGCGCAGCTGCCGCCACCGATCGTGCGCTTGGCAGTTTGCAAAGCGGCACTCTAATTCCGATTTTTGGCGCCTGCTTTACCAATAACACCGGCGTAACCCTAACCAGCGTGGATGTTGCCTATACCGGCGAACAATGGCGTTTGGGTACGGTCACAAGAACCGATCAAATCAATTTCGAATACAGCACTAATTCGACCGATCTTGTCGCAGGCCCCTGGACCGGCGTTGCGGCTCTGAATTTCGTCACTCCCGATACGGCAACCACGGGTGCCAAAAACGGTAATGCCGCAGCTGATCGTACCGCGAAAAGCAGCACTATCTCCGCACTGAATATTCCCAACGGTGCAAGCTTCTGGATTCGCTGGACGGATACCAACGCCACAGGTGCCGACGATGGCCTGGCAGTCGATGATTTTTCGATCACCGCAGGCACAGCAAGTGCGACGCCAAACTTGAGCATTAATGACGTCAGCATCGTTGAAGGTAACGCGGGCACCAGTATTGCTAGCTTCACCGTCAGCTTGTCGGCTGTTGCACCTGCAGGCGGCGTCACGTTTGATATTGCTACAGCTGATGGCACTGCCACGACGGCAGACTTGGATTACGTCGGCAAATCATTGACCGCGCAAACCATTGCCGCAGGCAACAGCTCTGCTTCATTCACCGTAACCATCAACGGCGACGTTACTTTGGAGTCGAGCGAAACCTATTTCGTCAACGTCACCAATGTCACCGGTGCGAACGTTACTGATGGCCAAGGTCTCGGCACGATCACCAATGATGATTTCTCGCTAACGCCAATTCACGATATTCAAGGCAACGGCAATACATCGCCACTCACAGGCAGCACGGTGACTACAAGCGGCATCGTCACCGGTCTGCGCAATAACGGTTTCTTCCTGCAAGCCGCGGATGCTGCCGTGGATGCCGATCCTGCCACTTCGGAAGGTGTTTTTGTTTTCACCAGCAGCGCACCAACCGTTGCTGTTGGCGACAGCGTTATTGTTAGCGGTACCGTTACCGAATTTATTCCATCAACGGCACTTGGCCAATTACCTTTGACCGAACTTGGGTTCGTTACTGTCAACGCCGTCCTGAGCACAGGCAATGCAATGCCGACCTCGGTTACGTTGACTTCGGCCGATGCCAATGCGGCAAGTCCGTTGAATTCGCTTGAAAAATATGAAGGCATGCGCGTCACGGCTTCATTGACTGTTACTGCACCGGCTGCAGGCAATATTAATGAAGCCAATGCAACATCAACTGGCAGTGGCGTGTTCTACGGTGTCTTGCCGGGCGTAACCCGCCCTTTCCGCGAAAAAGGCATTAGTGCATTAGACCCATTCGCAACACCACCGGGTGTTGATGTATGGGATAGCAATCCGGAACGCATTCGCGTTCAAAGCACCGGTTTTGGTGGTGTACAAATGAACCCGAGTGTTGGCGACACCCTGAGCAATATTTCGGGCGTACTCGATTACAGTTTTGGTGCATACACGCTGGTTCCGTATTCGGGTCAAACCTATAACGCTGTAGCCTTGCCAACGCCGGTCAGCACCGCCGAACAAGATGAGTTCACGGTTGCCGGTTTCAATCTGTTGCGTTTCTTCGACAGTGCGAATGATCCCTCCACCAGCGATCCGGTCCTGACCGCCACGGCACTGAACAATCGTTTAGGCAAAACGGCCAATGCCATTTGCGAATACGTAAAAACACCCGATATTTTGGGTGTTGTCGAAGTCGAAAATCTTGGCGTTCTACAACGTCTCGCCGATACCATCAACAACGGTGCCGTGACTGGCGGCGTGACGGTATCTTCCTGCAATAGTGCTCCGAACTATGTTCCTTATTTAGTCGAAGGCAACGACGTCGGTGGTATTGACGTTGGCTTCCTCGTTAGTACGAAAATAATCGACGAAGGCACAACGCCACGCGTTGAAGTATTAAGTGTCGTACAGGAGAACAAGGACGAGCTGTTCACGAATGTGGATAACAGCACTGCCTTGTTGAATGACCGCCCAACCTTGCGTTTGCAAGCCGTTGTGCATAATGCAAACGGTGCTTCGTATCCGGTCACCGTTTTAATCAACCATTTGCGCTCGCTGAGCGGCATCAATGACACCACCCCCGGCTCGGATGGCTGGGCTACCGATGGCGAACGTATTCGTGCCAAACGCTTGAAGCAGGCCGAATCGCTGGCCGCTTTGATTGAAGCGCGCCAAGTGGCAGATCCGAATGAAAAAATCATGTTGCTGGGTGACTTCAACGCATTTGAATTCAGCGATGGCTATGTTGATTCGATGGGCATCATCACTGGTCAGGAAACAGCTACTGGCACTGTGGTAAATCACTCGGGTTTTGTCGTCAGTACGCCGCTGACCAATATGACTACCGTCAGCGCCCCTTCCGACAAATATTCATTCTCGTTCGATGGCAGCTCGCAATCGCTCGATCATGCCGTTGTCAACGAAGCCTTGCTGATGGATGCCGGCATTCGCTCCGAACATGCGCGGATTAACTCGGATTTTGCCGAAATCCTGTTCGGCAATTTCACCCAGACCACGCCGGGCGTTTATGACATTCCGGTTCGCGTATCCGATCATGATCCGGTCGTTCTATACGTCAAACCGAAAGCATTTGTCGATGTTGATCTCGCCATTGTCGTCAGCAATCCAGATGCCAGTCTCAATGCCGGCAATACAACAACATTTACCGTTGATGCCAGTAATCTGGATCAATCTGTCGCCGTCGATAATGCAAACATCAGTCTTGTGCTCGATGCCGCAATTAACGGCGTAAATGTGACGCCTGACGCTGGCTGGAATTGTTTGGCACCGGTTGTTGCTGCTGCCAGCACGACGATTACCTGTACATCAGTGACGTTTGCCGCATCGAGTGCTGCAAGCTTCAGCGTAGCGGTTCCGGTTCCGGCAAATTTTGCCGATGGTGACTTGACCCTGAGTGCGACAATTTCTGCCGATCAAAGCGATACCTTAAGTGAAAACAATATCGCTTCGGACTCTGTCTTTATTATCGGACAAGCCGCGAATCTTGCGATTCGTGCACGTGGCCCGACATCGGTCAATGTAGGCGTAAAAGCCCGCATCAACGTAGTTGTTGATAACTATGGTCCAGATGCCGCAAGCAATGTGGCGGTTGCAATTACCACCAACGCACCTTCAAGTTCGCTCAAGATGGCAGCACCAACAGGTTGGACCTGTAACCTGGACGGCGCTTACCCGACTGCACGCTTCCTTTGCTCGATTACCGATAATAGCCAGCTACCTGTCGGCAACCGTCCAGAATTCGTGCTGACCTTCACGGCGCCGGCATCTATGGGTTCCACCAACCTGATTATCGGCACTGGTGTTTCCTCTGGCACATCTGATCCGAACATTGGCAATAACGAAGACAGCTACTCTTTGTTTGTCAACGTCGTGCGCAGGATTGGGCCGCCATCCAATCCGAACAATTAATTTTTACTTGGCAAACCTTAAAAAACCCAGCTCCGGCTGGGTTTTTTTATCCATTCGCCTGCGAACGGCTTGCCTTTAGGGTGCGATGACTGTTATCTATCAGCTTGCCTGGGAGGGCTTTAACAATGTCAATAGTTGCCAATTTTGAAATTGAATACCTGCAATACCTTGGACCTGATGGCCGTCTGGTCAATGATGATTTGCCCGAGTTTGCAAAAGACAAAAAAAATATTCTTGAACTGTTCAAACAAATGCTGTTTGTCCGCAGTTTCGACACCAAAGCCGTTGCCTTGCAGCGCACCGGAAAACTGGGTACTTATGCATCTTGTTTAGGTCATGAAGCTACCCACATCGGCATTGGTAGTTCCATGCAATACGACGATGTATTTGCACCCAGTTATCGTGAATACGGTGCGCAATTCATGCGTGGCGTCAAACCACGCGATGTACTGATGTATTGGGGCGGCGATGAACGCGGCAATAATTTTTCCGGCCCACCGCACGACTATGCCTGGTGTGTGCCGATCGCAACACAATGTTTGCATGCTGCCGGCGCAGCTTTGAGTTTCAAATTACGCAATGAGCCGCGTGTGGCAGTTTCTTGCGTAGGTGATGGCGGCTCATCCAAAACCGATACCTATGCCGCGATCAATTCTGCCGGCGCCTACAACCTGCCCTACATTTCATGCATCATCAATAATGGCTGGGCAATTTCAGTTCCGCGCAAAGCGCAAACCGGCGCAAAAACACTTGCACAGAAAGGTTTTGCCGGCGGCCTGCATTGCCTTCAAGTGGATGGCAACGACATTATTGCTGTACGTGCCGCGATGGATCACGCATTAAAGCTCGCACGTAACGGTCATGGCGGCAGTGTGATTGAATTCATCACCTATCGTCTTTCCGATCACACCACGGCCGATGACGCACGTCGTTATCGCGATGATGCTGAAGTTAAGGCAGCCTGGGAGCGCGAACCGATTTCACGTCTGCGTACATTTTTGATCAACGAAAAATTATGGAGTGAAACCGAAGAAGCGGCGTGGAAAGAAGAATGCAATCGTCTGGTCGATATTGAAGTCAACGCCTATCTCGAAACCAAAGTGCAGCCGGTGGAAGCGATGTTCGATTATTTGTATGGTGACATGCCGGCGGATGTTCTCGCGCAACGCGCCGACGCCATTGCGTGGGAGAAACGTTAATGGCTGCGATTACCTTAATTGAAGCGATTACCCAGGCACTTGCCTATGAAATGAAGCATGATGAAAGCGTGCTTGTATTAGGCGAAGACGTAGGTGTGAATGGCGGTGTATTCCGAGCCACTGCAGGCCTGCAACAAATATTCGGTGATCAGCGCGTGCTGGATACACCGCTTGATGAAACCACTATTGCAGGCCTTACAGTCGGCCTGGCAACACAGGGGATGAAGCCTGTTGCCGAAGCACAGTTTGATGGCTTCATGTATCCAATGATCGATCATATTGTTTGTCACGCTGCCCGTATGCGCTATCGCACACGCGGCCGCCTGACTTGTCCAATGGTGCTGCGCGTGCCTTGGGGCGGTGGTATTCGTGCACCGGAACATCATTCCGAAGCCAATGAATCCATCTTTACCAATGTGCCGGGTTTACGCGTGGTAATGCCATCATCGCCACAGCGGGCCTACGGATTATTACTCGCTGCCATTCGTGACCCTGATCCGGTAATTTTCTTCGAGCCAAAACGTATTTATCGCCAATACAAAGAAGAAGTACCCGATGATGGCGAAGCACTGCCGCTCGATGTCTGTTTTGTCTTGCGTGATGGCAGCGATGTCACCCTCGTCAGCTGGGGTTCGCAGATAAAAGAAACGCTTGAAACTGCCGATGCCCTGGCGAAAGAAGGCATCAGTGCCGAAGTCATCGATGTAGCCTGTTTGAAACCGCTCGACTTCGACACGATTGCCGAATCGGTGAAAAAAACCGGGCGCTGCGTTATCGTGCATGAAGCTGCGAAAACCGCTGGCTTTGGTGCCGAGATTGCTGCGCGGCTTGCAGAAGAATCACTCTACGATTTGCAGGCACCAGTGGAACGCGTGACCGGTTACGACACGCATATTCCCTTGTTCCGATTGGAAATGAAATACCTGCCGAGCGTGGAGAAAATTATGGCTGCCGTAAAACGTACCTTATCGGTGTAGGAGCGACGGCAGTCGCGATCCTTTTGTGTAGGAGCGGCTTCAGCCGCGATTATTCGCAGAAATAAATTCGAGAATCAAAACATGAGCATAACAAAAATATTTTACCTGCCCGATTTAGGCGAAGGTTTACCCGATGCGGAAATCGTCGAATGGATGGTAAAAGTCGGCGATGTCATTCGTCTGGATGATCCATTGGTTTCCATGGAAACCGCAAAAGCAGTTGTTGAACTTCCTTCGCCGGTATCGGGAAAAATTCTGCGCCTAGCGGGCGACCCTGGGGACATCGTCAACACCGGCGCCCTGCTGGTGGAATTCGAAATGGACATGAGCATGCCGCAACGTGCGGAAGCCCAGGACACGGGACATCAGCATGGTGCCGCTGCTGCGCATGCGCACTCGGAACGGCCTCAAGCAAATTCTGCTATCCCGCCAACAATGGTTGCGCCTACCGAAGAAGTGCCGAAATCCGCCGATGCCGGCACCGTTGTCGGTGCCATGCAAAGCAGCGATGCGATTCGTAGTGAACAAACGATTGCCATCGGTGGCGTCAAAGCAGTGCCCGCTGTACGTGCGCTGGCGAAAAAACTCGGTATTGATCTGTCACGTGTTACACCATCAGGTGCCGATGGCGTGGTCACGATGAGCGATGTGAAAAACGCTGCCGCGAATGGCACTGCCAAACCGCAAGCCGTCGCAGAAAAACAATCTGTACCTGCCATGCCAGCAACAGCTTCATTGTTCGGCAATGAATCAGCTCCCATCCCAACGCCTAGCCGCGTACCTTCCGTACCATCTGTAAAAACCGATAGCCCAATGGATGTCGACCACCCTATTCGCGGCGTACGCCGCAATATGATTCGCGTGATGAGCGATGCCCACGCGCAAGTCGTGCCGACCACATTAATGGACGATGCCGATATTCATGCCTGGGATCGCGGTGAAGATATTACTGTGCGCTTGATTCGCGCGCTCGTTGTCGCATCACAAGCGGTTCCTGCATTGAATTCCTGGTTCAATGGCAAGGAAGGTACGTTACGTCGCCATTCAAAAGTCGACATCGGCATTGCTGTCGATACCGATGATGGCTTGTTCGTGCCGGCATTGCGTAATTGCGAAAACATGACGGCGCAAGATGCACGCAAAGCCATCAACCGCATACGCGAATTGGTAAAAAACCGCAGCATTCCGGCGGAAGAATTACGCGACTTCACGATCGTGTTGTCGAACTTCGGTGTGTTCGCTGGTAAATATGCAACACCGGTCGTTACGCCGCCATGCGTATGCATCGTCGGTGCCGGCCGTTTATTTCATGAGCTGGTGCCAGTGCTTGGCGGCTTCGAAACCCATCGCATCATGCCGATTTCATTAACCTTCGATCATCGCGCCTGCACCGGCGGCGAAGCGGCGCGCTTCCTGCGTGCATTGCTGGATGA
>JBDTTC010000111.1:0-15466 GCA_039930825.1 Arenimonas sp. | reverse complement strand
AATAGCCGCATCCATAAATCAAGAATCAAGCAAACTTACAGCCTGTTAACTTGGCCGTTCGAGACTCTTACGCGATCGCCGACTTGCAGGTCGTCGATATTGTTGTAGTCGTATTGTGCGTTGCTACCATTATCGAAGCGCACGCTGATGCGGAAAAATTCGCTGTCGCGCTTGTTATGTCTTTCAATCGCATTACCTGCGACAGCACCGCCAACGACACCCGCAACCGTTGCCGCTTTACGACCGTCACCTTTCCCTACTTGGTTGCCTAAGGCACCACCGACTAGTGCGCCGAGAATCGCGCCACCGCCGGAGGTACGGGACGAGGTTTCAAATGTTTCGATATTGGTAATATTGCCGACACGGCCTTCATAGCGATTATCGTAGCGCGTGCTATTGGAAGCGCTACCGTTCGAATTATGACGTGGTTCATAGCTAGTGCAGGCAGTCATCAACAATAAACTTGCGACTGAGCAAAAAACAGCTGACTTGGTGAATTTCATGGCTTCATTTCCTGAATGGTGCTGCGGACTTTCAGGATGCGCTTATGCAGAGATCGCGTCTGTGCGATAACAGACGAAAATATATCGCTATTCAAACCTTATTCAAGATTGGTTCGTGCATCGCGCGCGTGGCGAAACTTCGTCAGTGCTTTGTAAATGGCGATGCGGGCGCGATTTAAACCACCAAGGGGTGCATGCTCGGGTAACGCGTTGCCTGGCGAGAACGAAAGAATTTCAGCAAGCCCGGTGCGTTCCTTGCTGCGGAATTTTTGGATCGGAATCGTCAGCGTTGCTAATTTGATGAACGGTGATTCGTCTTCATTCCAAAGCACACTTGCATCTTCTATCGGCATGCCGTCTTTTTGCATTTGTACGCAGAAATCAAAACTGGCGGCATGGCGATTCAAATGTGCCTGCAGGGTATCGGACAGATAGTTGTCGTCGTTCGAGTCGGTTTTCTTGCTACGACGCTTCGATGTCGGCACCAGGGAATACTTTACGGCACGGTCTTTTCCAAACAGGTAAGGTGTCGTACTCCAGTAACGAATATCCAACAGCGAATCAGGGGCGATACGCAATGCTAAAAGTCCAAGCAGCGCCCCGGCTTTGCCGGTCGTGAAAAACTTTGCCGCCAATAATAATGGTGAGCTTTCAATTGTGTAGTAAACCGCGTCTCGAAACATCGCCACCGTACCAAGTGGCATAACCGGCGAGCTCAATAAAATAAAATCTTGGCCAAGCGGCGTATCGACTTTCAGACCTTTCGTTTTCGAAGCCATCAATTTAATGGCCACGCCGCGCGCATCCTTAACCGTATCGGGCTGAATTTTCCCGCTCGAATTGGAAAACCGTACCCAGCAATCATGGTTAACAGGCTTCGCAAAAATGCCAACCTGGAATTGCTTCGGCAAATCCGCTTCGATCTGGAAGTTGGCTTTCAGCAAGGCCACAGTTTTTGGATGGGCATCGCGTCGGGTATCGCCCTTCTCGTAATCTCGCTGCATTTTCCTGCGCAAGATATCGGTCATCTCGGCAATATTCGCCGCTTCGTTGGGTTCGCGTTTTTCCAAAGAACTCAATTTTTTCATGAAAGTTTTTTCAGCAATGCCTGGGCTGCGGGTTCGGACGATGCCGGATTTTGACCGGTAATCAATAAACCATCGACCACGACATAGGGCTTCCAGTCCCCCGCTTTGGAGTAGTGTCCACCATTATCCACCAACATGTCTTCTACCAAAAAAGGCACGACCTTGCTCAGACCTACGGCTGCTTCTTCGGTATTGGTAAAGCCGGTCACTTTTTTACCTTTTACGACCGAGCTGCCGTCTGGCGATTTGGCATGACGCAGTACCCCAGGCGCATGACAGACAGCCACTACGTATTTGTCGGCAGCCAATGTTTTTTCAATCAGGGCAATTGAATTGGCATCTTCTGCCAAATCCCACAGCGGACCATGGCCGCCTGGATAAAATACGGCATCGAAATCATCGGCAGACACCGATGCAAGCTCCACCGTCTCGGCCAGAATCGCTTGGGCAAGAGGGTCAGCTTTGAAACGTTTCGTCGCGTCTGTCTGCGATTCGGGCTCATCACTTTTTGGATCAAGCGGCGGCTGTCCTCCCAGCGGCGAGGCTACAACGATCACTGCTCCGGCATTTTTAAAAACATAATAGGGCGCGGCAAACTCTTCAAGCCAGAAACCGGTTTTCTTGCCAGTGTCACCAAGCTTGTCGTGCGATGTTAGAACCATCAGTATTTTCAATGTCATTCCTTGGTAATTAAATATTCAGCACGGCGGCCAATATATAAATCGAATAATTCGGCATTGAATCATCGGGCGGCTAGACAAGAAGCGTCTGTGCGACAGCGCACTGACTGTGCAGGCGGACTGGACCAAGATTAATCAACACAAAGGGCGAAAATCATGGACAGCAAAAAACAATTGACCGATGTAAAAAAATTGCGCGAACAAGCCCGTCTCCATATCGAGCAAGGCGCGGTAACGGCGGGTTATTCGGCAGATCGCGGTGAAGTGGTGAAGTTGCTAAATGATGCGCTGGCGACCGAAATTGTTTGCGTATTGCGCTATCGTCGCCATCATTTCATGGCACGCGGGATTGTTGCAAAAAGTATCGCCGATGAATTCCTAGTGCATTCGAATGAAGAGCAAGGCCATGCCGATCTACTCGCGGCAAGAATCGTGCAGCTGGGCGGCGAGCCCGATTTTGCTCCCGACGGGCTCACTGCCCGCAGCCATGCCGAATACGTTGCCGGCAAAACACTCGTTGAAATGATCAAAGAAGATTTGGTCGCCGAACGTATCGCCATTGATAGCTATCGCGAACTGATTCAATACCTGGGCCATCAGGACCCGACTACCAGCAAAATGTTGAAAGATATTCTAGCGGTGGAAGAAGAACATGCCGATGAGTTGGCGGATTTACTTGAAGGCTTGCCATCAAAGGTTTGAGCTTATGCATCTGACCGTAGGGGGCAACACACCCCCTGCATCTCAAACCAGGAATGACGTTTTTGAGCGATCACTGTCTAAGCTATTCGCCTAAATATTCCCCAACGACAGTCAGCGATTCAACCCGGTCGCATACCGTTTTAATCACCACTAAAATAGGTACCGCCAGCAATGTCCCGGCAACACCCCACATCCAGCCCCAAAATAATACCGAGAGAATAATCACAACCGGATTCAGGCTAAGACGACGGCTCACAATAATAGGCGTGATCAAATAACCTTCAATCGCCGTTAATAAATAAAATACGCCAGGCACCAGTAGCGACTGCCAAAGTTGATCGAAGCTAAGCAGGCCAACCACCGTCAGCACGGTGAAGCTAATGATATCGCCGATATACGGAATGAAATTTAGCGTACAAACCATCACACCCCAGAGCACCGGATTGGGCACGCCAAGCAAATACATGGCCAGAGTAATGGCGCAACCAAGGCAAATATTGATAAAAGCGACGGTGAAAAAATAGCGCGAAACCGCGGCTTCGACTTGCTCGGCAATATCTACCGCACGTTGCTTGTCGGAAAATCTTGGCGTTACCGCAATTGTTTTCCGAAGGAAAAAGTCGCCAGAAGCCAGTAGAAAATACAAAAGTACCAATGTGCTGATGATGGAAACGGTAACGTCTTTTGCGCTGTAAAAAAAAGCGCCCGCCAAGGTGGGTTCCTTTACGATGACTTCACGCGGTTTTTTCTTTACTTCGCCGCCATTGGCCAACTTTTCCGTGATGTCTTGTACTTGCGCCGTAGCCGAGGCAACGTTGTGAACCGAGCCAGTAACCTTGCGGAGCTTGCTGTCGATTTCGCGCAAACTTTGCGGTGCTTTGTTGAGCCATTCGCTAGCAGGATCGGCCAGGTTGTAAATGCCGCCTACCAGTCCGGCCAGCAAACCTAGTACTACCAAGCCTGCGCCAAGTGGAACTGGAATGAATATTTTTTTCATGCCGCGCACAATGGGTAGAAACACCAAACTGAGAATCAGTGCGGCGACAATCGGCAAGACCAGATCGCGCGCAAGATAAAGCAGGGTAAGCACGGCCAATAGCAACAGGCCAGGCAATGCCCAGGCTCCTGATTGCATGTTTTTTTCGGTACTTTTTATTTGCTTGGGGGGCGAAGCCTCGGCTAGCTCGGACACGGGATCTTCGTGAACTTCAGGTTTATCGTTCAAGTGAACACTCCGTGCATATCGTGGTTTTTATTTGTCTAGTGATCGGCTTAGTTTAGCTTACACTGTGACCACTTTATTATTTATTCAATGCCGCCTGGACAATTTTTGCCAAGCCAATCGTTTTCCCCATCGACTTGATGATGCGCGCACCGACTAATACGCTTGCAAATTCAAGGGCCAGCTTGCTTGCAAGACCCGGCCTGTCGTAAAAAAATCGCATTGTGTTGCTGCGGGGGAAAGACGAGCCGTCAGGTTTATCGGGCCCGAGCTTGATAGCTATCAACTCGCGCTGTGCCTGCATTCTTTGCCGTAAAACATCCCGCTTGGCATCGAGCGACTCAATTGATTCGGGATCGTCGATATTATTCATAACTTACTCTTGATGAGCGCGATATCGGCGGCAAACTCTTCACGGGTTGCGGTAAACGACTGCTCACCCAATGACGCCTGTGATTGCAAAATGTAAAACGCGACGCCCAATCCTGCGGCATAAATCACGATCATCAGCACGATGGCAGCAATAAAATACGGCGTATTCCAGCTTAAGGCCAGCACGAGCAAGCCGGCGAACAACATGAAACACAAGAGGCAGGCAAATACGACCATGCCAGCCGCAAGCATTTTGCTGAGCCGGTTTTTTTCTTCGACCCATTCCAAACGTGCCAGTTGGCCATATAGTCCCGCTTGGCCCAACAAGGCCTTACCCGCTGAGCGCAGAAGCCTCAATGCGCCCAGCGGGTTAAATGGTGCCGACGCATTCGTCAATGACGGCTCAGGAAAGTCCTGGTTCATTTCAGTTTGCTATCCCTTATTAACGACGTGCGAGTGCAAAACCAATCAGCAGTCCAATGGCTGCGCCGGCGCCAATGGCTTTCCATGGTTGCTCATGCACATAGTCGTCTGTCGCCTTTGCACCTTTACGGGCACGATCGGCAATTTCACCGCCCATACCAACGACTGATTCCTTGGCATCGGCAAGGCGCGCACTTAATTTTGCTTTTGCACGGCTCAGGTCTTCACCGGTCAAGGTGGTGGTTTCCTTTACAAGATCTTCAACATCGGCAATGAAATTCTGGAATTCAGATGATGCATTATCTGCAACCTTGCCTGCTTTCGCAGCAACGGTTCCCATTGTGTTTGAATTGGTAGACATAAGTGGTTCCTTTATATGTTTGATTTGAACAGCTAGCAGCCTGAGTAGGGGGAGCTATCTCGTCATGTCAACGCGGCATGCGTAGCTGAGAACTAACAATAAGCGCCACGAAAAACAACGTCTGTGCGACAGCGCACGCACAAAAGTGTCCATTCATGCTTCATGATTCATCCGGTGAAATGCTTCAAAAAAAGCAAGTGATGCGGTGTTCATTGGGGATTCATTTCCGAAACCGTTAACGCGAATTTGGCGATATAACTGAAGCACTCTAGCGCCCTGCTTATACTTGCCAAAAAATATATCCACTTGGGCGACCTGCATTTTCGCTCGTCCGAATTTGCTGACTATCTGGTTTTTCTGTACGAAAGCGCACATAGATTTTTTTGACGGCCGAGTAGCATCGATCAGGCGTCAATCATTCGGCTTATGTCCAAGCATTAAGAAATCCTGCCAGGAGCAGCCCAAGTGGAATACCACACGAAATTACTTATGCAGTGCCGCAATGAAACGTAAGAAATCACTGAAGATTCTTTACCGGAAAGCGTCCATGCAATTCCACCTCTGGTGGCGGAATCGCTTGAACTTAAATACGGACAATGACCAAACCCTTCTGCGGGCAGAATTATTCAGCGCTGATCAAATGGAGCAGCACGGAAAAGCATTGGCAAGCCGGCACGTGATCGGAAAATACGGCGCGCAAAATCGGCTATTGAAACGCTTGGACGAAAATCGACAGGTCTTACTCGGCACTCGCAGTCTTTTAACCAGCGCCGTCAAAGACAAGCTTCCCATTACACCGGCTGGCGAATGGTTGCTGGACAATTTTTATCTGATTGAAGAGCAGATCCGTATTGCCAAACAGCATCTGCCAAATGCTTATAGCCGGGAGTTGCCTAGATTGGCAAAAGGACCTTCGCAAAACCTGCCACGGGTTTACGATTTGGCACTTGAGGCAATATCCCATGGCGATGGCAGGGTGGATTCGGAATCCTTGTTACGTTTTGTGGCTTCCTACCAAACCGTTACTCCACTTACTTTGGGCGAATTATGGGCGTTCCCGATCATGTTGCGGCTTGCACTGATCGAAAACTTGCGTCGCGTTGGCATACGCATTACCGATGCCAGAATTCATGTGAATCAGGCTCAGGAGTGGGCCGACCAGATGATGGAGATGGCAGATAGCGATCCTAAGAATCTGATTCTGGTGATCGCCGATATGGCACGTTCAAATCCGCCGATGGTGAGCCCGTTCGTGGCCGAACTCGCGCGCCGATTGCAGGGTCACGGCCAGGCGTTGGCATTACCGTTAACCTGGATCGAGCAGCGACTTGCCGAGTCCAGCCTGACCATTGAACGAATGGTATTGTCCGAAACCCAGCAGCAGGCTGCAGATCAGGTATCGATTAGCAACACCATCGGAAGTCTTCGTTTTCTTGGCGCCATGGACTGGAAAGTATTTGTCGAGACAATGAGCCATGTCGAACAGGTGTTGCTGCGTGACATCGATGGCATATACGGCAAAATGGATTTTGCTACTCGCGACTGCTATCGCCACGTTATCGACAAATTGGCTAAATGCAGTGACATGTCGGAAACCGAAATTGCACGCGAGGCAATTCAGCTCGCACATTGGAACGCCGCCAATCATGATGAAAAAAAATATCTGGCCCACGTAGGTTACTACTTGATAGATGAAGGCGTGCATGAACTGGAACGTGCCGTCCATGCAGAACTTCCGCTCGTTGAACTAATTGGTCGCTGGCTCGGACGCTCACCGCTAAGCATTTATCTCTGCAGTATCTCATTGCTAACCGGAATTTTTTCCGGTTGTTTACTATTACTGGCATACGGCCATGGCGTTAGTGGATGGCCACTTGTTGCACTAGGCTGTCTGATGGCCCTGGCCACAAGCCAGTTGGCTTCCGCGCTGACAAACAGATTCGCCACCCTGTTGGTAAGGCCAAAACCTTTGCCGCGTATGGATTATTCACGTGGCATTACGGAGTCGATGGCCTCACTCGTTGTGGTGCCGACACTTCTTACGAGTGTTAACGGCATTGAAGAATTACTCGAAGCACTTGAGGTCCGCTTCCTCGGAAACCAGGATACCCACCTGCATTTTGCCCTACTCACCGATTTGCGCGATGCGGAACATGAAATACTTGCCGATGACGATTTGTTGTTAAGCACTGCACAGGCAGGCATCGAAACGCTAAACAAAAAATATCGAAGCTCAGGCGATGATCGTTTCTTTCTTTTGCATCGTCCACGTTTATGGAATACGACCGATCATGTCTGGATGGGCCGAGAACGCAAGCGCGGCAAGTTGTCGGATTTGAATTTGCTACTTCGGGGACAGGGACGTGATCGTTTTTCTCTGGTCGTTGGAAGTGTGGATGCATTATCAAAAATAAAATATGTGATCACACTCGACACCGATACCTTATTGCCGCGGGACTCGGCACGGCAGTTTGTGGCGGCCATGGCGCATCCGCTAAATCGGCCGCGCTTTGATGAATACCGACAACGTGTCTGCGGCGGATATAGCATTCTACAACCCCGGATGGCGGCGAGCTTGTCCGGCGCGAATCGTTCGCGCTATGCACAATTATTCGGCAATGAGCCCGGTATTGATCCCTACACCCGGTCAGTCTCGGATGTTTATCAGGACGTATTCGGTGAGGGCTCGTTTATAGGCAAGGGCATTTATGATGTCGATGCTTTCGAGCACGCAATAAAAGGGCGCTTCCCGGACAATCGAATTCTGAGTCACGATCTACTGGAAGGTTGCTACTCACGATCCGGATTGATCAGCGATGTTCATTTGTACGAAGAATATCCGGCACGTTACCAAGACGATGTTGGTAGGCAGAAACGCTGGATTCGCGGTGACTGGCAAATTGCGGATTGGCTTTTCCCTGTCGTGCCGGGACCCGATCGTCATAAATTACGTAACCCGCTATCGAATCTGTCACGTTGGAAAATTTTCGATAATTTACGTCGCAGTCTCGCTACTCCCGCGCTGCTTTTATCATTTCTGATCGGTTGGACCCTATTCCCTCAGCCTTTACTCTGGACTGTTGGCCTGCTTGGCACCTTAGTATTGCCATCACTACTTGGTCTTTTGCTCGATGCTTTGCGCTGGCCCGGTGATGTCCGTTTAAGCCAGCACTGGTCCGATATCTGGCGCACGCTGCAACAAAATTTTGCACAAGCTGGTTTCAAGATTACATGTCTGCCATTTGAAGCTGTTTACATCATGGATGCGGTTCTGCGTACGACCTGGCGTTTATTAATATCGCATCGCAAACTGCTCGAATGGGCGGTGGCTTCACCGAATAAACCCAAGCTGGCCAGTACGGCCGATAATACAAATTCGGATCAAAAGGCGAACAGCTTTGCAGCTTCGTATCGTTCAATGTGGATTGCGCCGGCATTGGCCATCGGCACGCTCACGATTATCGTGTATTTCAATGCAAGTGCTTTTTTCATCGCATTTCCGGTGCTTCTCGCCTGGCTAGTGGCACCTGCCATTGCATGGTGGATCAGCGAACCATTGGCTCGTAATGAAACCCGGCTCAGTGAACAACAAACACGCTTTTTGCACAGAATAGCCCGCAAGACCTGGGAGTTTTTTGAGCGCTTCACGGGTGCCGAAGATAATTGGCTGCCTCCGGATAATTTTCAGGAACAGCCGGGGCCCATCATTGCGCATCGCACTTCGCCGACAAATATAGGCATGGCATTGCTGGCAAATTTATCAGCCTGGGATTTTGCCTATATCCCAACTGGAATTTTGCTCGAACGTACTGTCAATACGTTTGGCACGATGGCTTTGCTGGAACGCCATCAGGGGCATTTCTACAATTGGTATGACACCCTGACGCTGAAACCCTTGCTGCCGCGTTACATCTCATCGGTGGATAGCGGAAATCTTGCCGGACATTTGTTGACGCTGCGTGCAGGTCTGCTTGCACTGCCTGATCAGAAAATTATTGCGCCGCTTCAGTTTGAAGGGCTTCGGGACACTTTCGCGGTACTGATGGAAGCACGCCAGAATCGGGAAGACAGCGCAACAGCCCGCTTGCAAACTTTAATTGATGCCGCTTGTTTACATAAGCCGGATACCGTTTTAGCAACGTGGCAAGCAATGAATGAAATACTCGTTGACGCGACTACCTTGGCGTTGAGTGTCGATCATCTTGATGCCAATAGCGTACGTGCTGATGAATCAACATGGGCAATCGCTTTGGAATACCAATGTCGGAGCATGCTGGAAGAATTGAACTATCTAGCTCCCTGGCTTCGTTTGCCTAATTATCCGGATGCTCTCGAAACCAATCTTGAGTCGAATCGAAGCTTCTCTGCAATTCCGACACTGCACGATCTTGCCAACAATACGTCGGGCTATAGCGAGCTTGCAGCTGGAAATCCGATGAAAGAGTTAACGACTGCCCAGCAATCATGGCATGCGGAATTCGAACAGAAACTCGAACTTGGTGCAGCACGAGCCAAAGCCAGAATTAACCAGATTGATGCACTGGCTTTGCAGGCGAATGAACTGGCCACGATGGAATACCAGTTTCTTTATGACCCGACACGCCATCTGCTGGCGATTGGCTATAACGTCGATGAATTCCGGCGCGATGTCAGCTTTTACGACTTGCTTGCCTCGGAAGCAAGGCTCTGCAGTTTTGTCGCCATAGCCCAGGGGCAGCTGCCACAGGAAAGCTGGTTCGCACTTAGTCGTTTGCAAACCAGTTCGGGTGGCGAGCCGATTCTGGCGTCGTGGAGTGGATCGATGTTTGAATATCTGATGCCACTTTTGGTGATGCCAACCTACGAAGGCACACTGCTTGATCAAACCTATCATGCTGCCGTGTCACGTCAAATTGCCTATGGCAATCAACATGGCTTGCCATGGGGCGTTTCGGAATCGGGCTACAACACAGTCGATGCCAATCTCAATTATCAATATCACGCTTTCGGTGTTCCGGGGCTCGGACTCAAACGCGGATTGGCCGAGGATCTGGTGGTTGCGCCTTATGCTTCTGCGCTTGCACTGATGGTGGATGCCGAAGCGGCGTGCGCCAATCTGCAACGCTTATCGGATAGTGGAATGGAAGCGCAGTATGGTTTTTACGAAGCGATTGACTACACGCCTTCGCGTCTGCCACGTAACGAATCTTCGACCAATAATGAGTCGAGCGTTATCGTGCGCTCATTCATGGCGCATCACCAAGGCATGAGCTTGCTAGCGCTGGCCTATTTGCTGCTCGATCAGCCAATGCAAAAACGTTTTGAATCCGATCTTTCATTCCAGGCCACATTATTGCTGTTGCAGGAACGTATTCCAAAAAATACCATCGTGCAAAAACCCTTCGTCGAAGACAGTGATATTTCTGCTTTTACCGACAACACTGAAGCATCGGTGCATGTACCAATGGGCGCCGATACAGCAATGCCGGAAGTACAACTGCTCTCGAACGGCCGTTATCAAGTGATGGTCACCAATGCCGGTGGTGGTTATAGCCGCTGGAAAGATTTGGCCGTCACGCGCTGGCGTGAAGACAGTACTTGCGATAACTGGGGAAGCTTTATTTATCTGCGGGATATCGGCAGTGGTGAATTCTGGTCAGCGACTCATCAACCGACACTTAAACGCGCCCAGAGCTACGAAGCCATGTTCTCTGAAGGACGTGCCGAATTCAGGCGCCGCGATAACGATATCGAAACCTATTCTGAAATCGTGGTCTCGCCCGAAGACGATATTGAAATCAGGCGTGTTCGCATCACCAACCGTTCGAAAACGCGGCGTACTATCGAACTAACGAGTTATGCCGAAGTAGTTTTGGCATCGCCGGCCGCGGACATGACACAACCCTCGTTCGGAAACTTGTTTGTACAAACCGAAATTATCGGCGAACGCCGGGCAATTTTATGCACGCGAAGGCCACGTTCGGCCGAAGAACACACGCCGTGGATGTTTCACCTGCTCGCGGTTAGTGGCACCGATGTTTTCAATCTGTCCTATGAAACCAATCGCATGCAATTCATTGGCCGTGGACAAACACTCGCCGCGCCATTGGCATTGAGCGACAGCATTAATGCCTTGTCCGGCAGCGAAGGTTCGGTACTCGATCCGATTGCGGCCATTCGCTGCCGCATAACACTCGAGCCGGAACAAACTGCCACCCTTGACTTTGTTACCGGCGCAGCCGATAACCGCGATGCCTGCCTAAGCATGGTGGACAAATATCAAGACCGGCATTTGGCAGATCGTGTATTCGACCTGGCTTGGACGCACAGCGGCGTTACGCTGAGGCAAATCAATGCAAGTGAAATCGACGCGCAGCTTTATCGGCGTCTTGCTGGCTCAGTTATTTACGCCAACTCGTCGCTTCGTGCCGACCCTGCCGTATTGATTCAGAACCGACGCGGACAATCGGGTCTTTGGGGCTATGCCATTTCCGGCGATTTACCGATCGTACTTTTGAAAATTGCCGACACTGCCAATATCGATCTGGCCCGGCAGATGATTCAATGCCACGCTTACTGGCGTCTGAAGGGGCTTGTGGTCGATCTGGTGATTTGGAATGAAGACCATGTCGGTTACCGTCAACAACTGCAAGACCAGATCATGGGCATGATCGCGACTGGAAGTGAAGCGCTGACCATTGATCGTCCGGGTGGTATTTTCGTTCGCTCGTTCGAACAGATATCCAATGAAGATCGCGTTCTGCTGCAATCGGTCGCGCGGGTAATCGTTGCCGATCGCAGTGGCAGCCTGTCCGATCAATTCAATCGCCGGGCACTAGGTGAAAAACGCATCATGCGTTTAAATCCAACGCGAAGCCATCGCCATGAACCTGCTTCGATGCCAGATGCACCAGGCGAAGACCTGCTGTTGGCAAATAACTTTGGCGGCTTCAGCGCCGATGGCAGCGAATACATTATCAACACCGCACAAAAGCATCTAACACCGCTGCCCTGGGTGAACGTGCTCGCCAATCCGGATTTCGGTACCGTGATTACCGAAAGCGGCCTGTCGTACACCTGGAGCGAAAATGCACACGAATTTCGCTTGACGCCCTGGAGTGATGATCCGGTTGGAGCCTCGGGTGGCGAAGCCATTTATTTGCGCGATGAAGAAACCGGACATTTCTGGTCACCGACACCACAACCTTGCAGCGGCGCAATGCCTTATGTCACGCGCCATGGTTTTGGCTACAGCGTGTTTGAACACACAGCGGGCGGAATCCATTCGCAACTTTGGATTTACGTTGACCTGGAAGACTCGGTCAAATTTTCGATGCTGAAAATTCGCAATGGTTCTGGTCGTACGCGCCGTTTGTCTGCGACCGGTTATGTCGAATGGGTCTTGGGTGATTTGCGTCCGAAATCCGCCATGCATGTCGTGACAGAAATAGATGCTGCCAGCGGTGCACTGTTTGCTCGCAACGCCTATAACAGCGAATTCCCTGATCGCGTTGCATTCTTCGATGTCGATGACATCTCGCGTAGCGTTACCGGTGATCGCACCGAATTTCTCGGTCGTAATGGTTCCTTGAAAAATCCCGAGGCCATGACACGGGCACGCCTTTCCGGCCGCCTGGGTGCGGGCCTGGATCCCTGCGGTGCAATCCAGGTTCCGTTCGAACTTGCCGATGGCCAGGAAAAACAAATCATATTTCGCATGGGCGCCGGGCGCGATCTGGAACAAACGCGCGAGCTCGCGATTCGTCTTCGCAAACCGGGCTCAGCCAGGGCATCGTTCGAGAAGGTGCAGCAATATTGGGAGCAAACGCTGAGCGCGGTGCAGGTAAAAACACCGGAACCGGCGCTGGACGTATTGGCAAACGGCTGGTTGATCTATCAAACATTGGCCTGCCGCATCTGGGCGCGCAGCGGTTTTTATCAATCCGGCGGTGCCTTTGGTTTTCGTGACCAACTGCAGGACGTGATGGCGCTGGTGCATGCAGAGCCGGCACTGGCTCGCGAACATTTACTGCGTTGCTCGGAACACCAATATCCCGAAGGCGATGTACAACATTGGTGGCATCCACCGGCCGGGCGCGGTGTGCGCACACGTTGCTCGGATGATTACCTGTGGTTGCCGCTTGCTACCTATCGTTATGTGACGAGTACCGGTGATTCCGGTGTACTGGATGAAAGCCGCCATTTTCTGAGTGGCCGCCTGCTTAATTCGGATGAAGAATCCTATTACGATTTGCCTGCTCGCTCGGAAGAAACGGCCACATTGTACGAACATTGTGTACGTGCAATTCGGCACGGCTTGAGCTTCGGCACACACGGCTTGCCATTAATGGGTTCAGGCGACTGGAACGACGGCATGAATCTGGTCGGCATTCATGGCAAGGGTGAAAGCGTCTGGCTCGCATTTTTCATGATTGAAGTACTTTCTTCGTTCGCCGAGTTAGCGACAATGCGAAGTGACGATGTTTTTGCCGAAACCTGCAGAATGGAAGTCGTCAAACTTCGACAGAATATCGAAGCCCATGCCTGGGATGGCGAATGGTATCGCCGCGCCTATTTCGACGATGGCTCACCTTTGGGATCAAAACTAAATACCGAATGCACGATTGATTCCATTTCGCAAAGCTGGTCCGTACTGTCGGGCGTAAACGATCCAGAACATTCACGCATGGCGATGAACTCACTCGACAAATATCTGGTGCGCCGTAATACCGGCCTGATTCAATTGCTTGATCCTCCTTTCGACAAGTCCGACTTGAATCCAGGTTACATCAAGGGTTATGTGCCCGGCGTACGAGAGAATGGCGGCCAATACACGCATGCCGCCATTTGGGCAACGATGGCGTTTGCAAAAATGGGCGACAGCGTGAAAGCCTGGGAACTGCTGAATCTGATCAATCCGGTTAATCATGCGCTGGATGCCGATGGCGTTGCGATTTATAAAACCGAACCTTATGTGATGGCCGCCGATGTTTATGGCCAGAAACCGCATACCGGACGTGGCGGCTGGACCTGGTACACCGGATCGGCAAGTTGGATGTACCGATTGATGCTGGAATCCTTACTTGGCCTGAAACGCGAAGGCAACACACTGAGTTTTTCGCCATGCATTCCAGAAAACTGGACAACGTATTCAATGAGTTACCGCTTTGCTGGCAGCACCTACAAGATCGCCTTTATCCAGAACCTACATGACGACGCGGAGAAATCCGTCGAGACGACAATTTCACTCGATGGCATTGCACAAACTGGCAATAAAATTAATTTGATTGATGATTACCGGGAACACATGATTGAAGTTAGCATTGGCCGATACCGTTCTCTCGCAGAAAGTAGTCCGACATGACCATAGCTAATTCCGACGCTCTTGTTTTTTTTGGTGCAACCGGCGACTTGGCCTACAAAAAAATATTTCCTGCGCTACAGGCCATGATCATGCGCAAGGAATTGAACATACCGATTATCGGCATGGCACGTGCCGGCTGGACACTCGAAAAATTGCGCGAGCGCGCTTATGACAGCCTGAAAAATAATGGCGGCATTGATGAAGCCGCGTTCGCAAAATTATCGGCGCAACTGCACTACGTGGATGGCGATTATCAGGAGCCAGCGACTTACACCCGACTAAAGCAAGAACTGGGCGAAGCCAAACGGCCATTGCACTATCTCGCCATTCCTCCCAGTTTATTTGGTCCCGTGGTGCAAGGTTTGGCAGCATCCGGATGTTCCAGCGATGCCCGCGTGGTTGTCGAAAAACCCTTTGGTCGCGATCTTGCATCGGCAAAAGCACTAAACCAAACCCTGCATGCCGTGTTTGATGAAGCCTCGATATTTCGAATTGATCACTATCTCGGTAAGGAAGCAGTACAGAACCTTTTGTATGTCAGGTTCGCCAATGCTTTTCTTGAGCCCATCTGGAATCGGGAATACGTGGACAATGTGCAAATCACGATGGCGGAAAATTTCGGTGTGCAAGGCCGCGGTGCCTTTTACGAGGAAGTGGGTACGATTCGCGATGTCGTGCAAAACCACTTGCTGCAAGTGATTGCTTTGTTGGCGATGGATGCACCGGTCGGTCGCGATGCGGAATCGATGCGTACCGAAAAATTAAGATTGTT
>JBDTTC010000110.1:0-4277 GCA_039930825.1 Arenimonas sp. | reverse complement strand
AGCTCAGGTGGTGAGTTATGAAATCGCGATGGGGTTTGCTCTGGTGGGGGTATTGGTTGCCGCTGGCAGCATGAACCTGACCGATATCGTCAATGCCCAAGCTGGCGACGCCGGTGCGCTGGAATGGTTTGCGGTTCCACTGTTCCCGCTATTCATTATTTATTTTATTTCCGGCGTGGCCGAAACCAATCGTGCGCCGTTCGATGTTGCAGAAGGTGAATCCGAAATCGTTGCCGGTTTCCATGTCGAATATTCCGGTTCGGCGTTCGCGATTTTCTTCCTCGCTGAATATGCCAACATGATTCTAGTCAGCTTCCTTGCCTCGCTGCTGTTCCTGGGCGGCTGGCTTTCGCCGTTCCCGAGTTCGATGGGTTGGCTCAGTCATCCTTGGTTCGGCTGGCTGTTCATCAAGGCTTTCCTGTTCGCATTTTCTTTCGTGTGGTTCCGCGCGAGCTTTCCGCGTTACCGCTATGATCAAATCATGCGCCTGGGCTGGAAAGTATTCATTCCGCTGACAATCTTTTGGATTTTCGTGACGGCACTGATGGCCTATAACAATATTTTCGTGATTGGGAGCTAAGGCAATGTCTCGCATCATTAGCTACCTCAAAAGCCTGTTGCTGATTGAATTCATCAAAGGCATGTGGCTTACCTTGAAGTACATGTTCAAGCCGACCTACACGGTAAATTATCCGTTCGAAAAACTTCCGCAGTCGCCCCGCTTCCGTGGTTTGCATGCATTGCGTCGTTACCCGAATGGCGAAGAACGCTGCATTGCCTGCAAACTTTGCGAAGCGGTTTGCCCAGCATTGGCCATCACGATCGATTCGGAACCGCGTGCCGACGGGCAACGCCGTACCACCCGTTACGAAATCGATTTGTTCAAATGTATTTACTGCGGTTTCTGCGAGGAAAGCTGCCCGGTCGATTCGATCGTAGAGACACATATCCACGAATACCATTTTGAAAAACGCGGCGAAAACATTGTTACCAAGGACAAGTTGCTGGCCATTGGTGATCGCTTTGAATCCGAAATCGCAGCCCGTCGTGCTGCCGATGCGGCTTATCGCTGAGGACGACAGAGATGACTCCCGAATTAATTGCCTTCTGGGCCTTTTTCACCGTCACCGTGCTGGCCGCGGTGGGTGTAATCAGTCTGAAAAACCCCGTGCATGCGGCCTTGAGCCTGGTGCTGACTTTTTTTACGACTGCTTGTCTTTGGTTATTGCTGCAAGCCGAATTTCTGGGCATCACCCTGATTTTGGTGTATGTCGGCGCCGTGATGGTGTTGTTCCTGTTCGTGGTGATGATGCTCGACATCAACATCACGCCCTTGCGTGAAGGCTTTGCCAAATATTTCCCAATCGGCATGCTGGTGGCTGCCGTGATGTTGCTGGAAATTCTTGGTTTGCTCGGCTTGAAACAGACGGAAGCTTGGCCGACATTGTCGCAAACTGACCCTGCCACGGCACTAGGCAAAAGTAATATCGAATGGATTGGCGAAGCCTTGTTTACCCGCTTCATGCTGCCATTTGAAATTGCCGCCGTCATCCTGACCGTTGCTATCGTAGTTGCCGTGTTGTTGACCTTGCGTCGCCGTACCGGCACGAAAACTCAGGATCCGTCCAAACAAGTCATGGTTCGTCGCGAAGATCGTGTGCGTTTGATCAAGATGAAAGCGGAATCCAAGCAGGAGTCGTCACCATGATTGGCTTGAATCATTATTTATTACTGGGTGCAGTTCTTTTCAGTCTGAGCATTGCAGGCATCATCATCAATCGGAAGAACGTGATTGTTCTGCTGATGTGCATCGAACTCATGTTGCTAGCCGTGAACGTAAACTTCATAGCCTTCTCGCGTTTCAATGCGGAAGTCTCGGGTCAAGTCTTCGTGTTTTTTATTCTTACCGTGGCTGCTGCCGAAGCTGCAATCGGCTTGGCAATCTTGGTCACTCTGTTCCGTAATCGCCGCACGATCAATGTGGCCGAGTTGGATTCTCTGAAGGGCTGATGCTGATGGATTCCTCGCAACTCTCCATTTTGTTTTTGTTGATTATTGCCTTTGCACCATTGGCTGGCGCAGCTATTGCAGGGCTATTTGGCAAACAGATTGGTCGCACCGGTGCGCATGCCGTCACCATTATCGGCGTTGCAGTAAGCTGTGCGCTTTCATGCCAAGTGCTGTATCAACTCTGTACTGGGCAGGCTGATCCATTTAACCAGAATATTTATACGTTTTACGAAGTCGGGCACTATTCGGCTCATATCGGTTTCATGATTGATAACCTGACCGCCATGATGATGGTGGTCGTGACCTTCGTATCTTTGCTCGTGCATATCTACACCATTGGCTATATGGAAGAGGATCCTGGTTATCAGCGTTTCTTTAGCTACATCTCGCTGTTTACCTTTTCGATGTTGATGCTGGTAATGAGCAATAACTTCCTGCAGTTGTTTTTCGGCTGGGAAGCAGTGGGTTTAGTGTCCTATTTGCTGATCGGCTTCTGGTACACACGCCCGACTGCGATTTTTGCGAATCTGAAAGCCTTCCTAGTCAATCGTGTTGGCGATTTCGGCTTCCTGCTGGGTATAGCCGCAATCTTGTATGCCTACGGAACATTGGACTATGCCGATGTCTTTTCGAAATTAGGTAGCAACGCGCAAGCGCTGTTCACCTATATTCCGCAATGGCAGCCTACTGTATTTGGTCACACGTTCAATATTCTCGATGGTAATAGCACTACAGTCATCACATTTATTTGTATCTGCTTGTTTATCGGCGCGATGGGTAAATCGGCGCAGGTGCCCTTACATGTTTGGTTGCCGGATTCGATGGAAGGCCCGACCCCGATTTCAGCACTGATCCACGCAGCCACGATGGTCACTGCAGGCATCTTCATGGTGGCTCGCATGTCGCCGATGTTCGAGCTAAGTGAAACGGCATTGCAGTTCGTATTGTTTATAGGTGCAACGACCGCTTTCTTCACCGGCCTGATGGGTATTGTGCAAAACGATATCAAGCGTGTGGTGGCGTATTCGACATTGTCGCAATTGGGTTACATGACAGTTGCTTTAGGTGTGTCGGCTTATAGCGGAGCGGTTTTCCATTTGATGACGCATGCATTCTTTAAAGCCTTGCTTTTTCTGGCGGCCGGCTCGGTAATAATTGGGATGCACCACGAGCAAGATATGCGGAAAATGGGCGGCCTGAAAAAATACATGCCGATTACCTACTGGACAAGTTTGATCGGTACCTTGGCATTGACCGGCTTCCCGTTCTTCGCCGGTTATTATTCGAAAGACATGATAATCGATGCAACCCATCTCGCTGCAGAAGAGGGCGGCTGGGTGAACCAGTACGCGTATTGGTCGGTATTGCTCGGCGTGTTTATCACTAGCTTCTACAGTTTCCGTTTGTTCTATCTGACCTTCCACGGCGAAGAGCGTTTCCGCAATAACGAACATGCTCACGGAGAACAAGTTGCTACCCATCCTGCAGTTTCACATGATGCCCAACATCATGATGACGAGCATGGACACGATGATCATGCGCATGACGACCATCATCACGGTCCGCATATTCCACATGAGTCCCCATTGGTTGTGACGATTCCGTTGATATTGCTGGCGATTCCTTCCGTTGTTATCGGTTTCCTGACTGTGGGCCCAATGCTGTTCGGCGATTTCTTTACAGGTCCGATTAGCGTTACCGGCGAACATCGCTGGTTTGCCACGATTGCCGAAGAATTTGGCGGTGCTAACGGCATTGCGTTGCATATGGGCCTTCATTTCTTCAAGGCGCCGGCGTTCTGGTTGGCCTTCTCGGGCTTTGCGTTGGCATCCTATATTTATCTCTTCAATATTGAAGTTGCGAAAAAGTGCCAGAAGATTTTCGCACTACCGATTCGTATTCTTGAAAACAAATACGGTTTCGACGATTTGTGGATCAAGGGTTTTGCCGGCGGCGGAATTGCGCTAGGCAAAGTTGTCGCGAAATGGGTTGATACAAAACTTATCGACGGACTGTTCGTTGATGGCACTGCCTTTTTGATTGATAGAACCGCAGGTTTGGTGCGCCAAATTCAAAGCGGCCGTTTGTATATTTATGCCTTCGCAATGATTTTGGGTCTCATCGCCTTGTTGGCGTTGTTGGCCAGAAATCTTGGCGTGTAAGCACTGGGGAAGTTCGGATGGATCTTAAGTCGTCATTGCTAAGCCTTTTGATTTGGCTGCCAATTATTGGCGGCGGGCTGACGCTATTTTTCAGTGATAAAAGTG
>JBDTTC010000109.1:0-8500 GCA_039930825.1 Arenimonas sp. | reverse complement strand
GTCACATTTTCGCCCTGGTACGCAGCAGTTCTAGGCATATGCATCACATTGCTATTGTTTTATCCGGGCTATATGAGCTGGGATTCCGCCTATCAATGGTGGCAGGCAAGACATGCCAGATTCGATGCTGTGCACCCGCCACTGATGTCAATGATCTGGAGCGTGTGCAACAAACTCTGGCGCGACCCAGGTGGCATGTTTGCATTGCAGATTACATTGATATGGACGGCATTAGCGGCATTTGCAACCACGCTCGAACGGCCACTCTGGCAAAAAGTCTTGCTGGTATTGCTGCTCGGGTTCTGGCCGCCGCTATTCGCACTTTCGCTGCATATCTGGAAAGACCTGTGGACCATGCTGGCCTTTGCCTGGGCAGTCGTATTTCTGGCGATGGATCTGAAAAAGCAGTCACGAACATTGCGCATTGCCGCCTTGATCGCGATTACTGCGGCCTGTGCATTTCGACACAACGCATTAAGTGGTGCATTGCCGCTTTTATTCTGGATTGCACACAGGGAAAGTATCGACGGCAAGCAAAATCACTCGTTGGTCCGGAAATCGGCCATGACGATCTTGCTGGCTATCTTGGTGCTGGGCGTTTCAAAACTGCCCAATCTTGATCCGCGCGTGAAGCACACCGATGCAATCTGGTCGGTGGTGACATTATGGGATGCTTCGGCGGTTTCTCTCGAAGAAAATAAAATTATCATTCCGGTCGCGTTGAAAGACGACTCGCTCAACTTGCAAGACCTGAAGCAACACATTCGTGATTACACGAACACTACCGTATTTGAATCGGGGAAGCTGAAGCATAGCTTCAACGGCCCCTATACCGCCGAACAAAAAAAAGCGCTGATACACCTTATGTGGTCGCTGCCGATCGAGCACACCCAAGCTTATTTCAAGCATCGTTTGCGGCTGGCGGAGTTACTTTACGGCCTGGACCAGAAAGGCCTACCTGATGGCCAGGTATTGATGCCCTTCCGAATAACGTATGGCGACAATCCACCCATCAACTCGAAGGCGTCGCCATACGAGCAACCCGTGCTGAGCAAACTTCAATCCTGGATCGACACCCCATTATTCGCCGGCTGGATTTATCTCAGCATCGCGTTATTGCTCTGTGTCGGTATTTTTATCAGGCAGAAACCGGCCACTGCCGGTCTTGCGATTACTGTTGCGGTTTCCTCGCTTGCTTATGCTTTACCCTTGGCGCTGGTGTCCGGCAGTGCCGAATTTCGCTACCTGGCCTGGCCAGTGCTTGCATGCCTGATGTCGCTGGCCTTAATGTTCTGTGCTTGGCGTCCTGTTAAAAACCGATGACTTGTTCATTTTCAGTGCCGCACACTTGAATCATCTTTTGGAATTATGGAGGCACTATGCGCAAAAATTCTCTTGCCCTTGCTTTAGTCGGCGCACTCGCGTCGTTTGCTACGGTCAATGCTGTAGCAGCCGATATATATCCGCCGGAAATTGATGCGAAAGTGTTGGCTTGGCGTCGCGACATTCATCAATTTCCGGAGCTCGGCAATCGCGAATTTCGTACTTCGAAACTGGTAGCCGATCATCTGAAAAAACTCGGACTCGATGTCAAAACCGGCGTCGGCCACACTGGCGTGGTGGCGATATTGAAAGGCGGAAAGCCCGGTCCACGCATTGCGATTCGTGCCGACATGGATGCACTTCCGGTCACCGAACGAAATTCTTTGCCGTTTGCCTCAAAACAAACCACCGAATTTCGCGGTGAAAAAACCGGCGTAATGCATGCCTGCGGCCATGATTCGCATACCGCCATGCTGATGGGTGTTGCCGAGGCAATGGTCGACATGAAAAAAGATTTGAAAGGCGAGGTAATGTTTATTTTCCAGCCGGCCGAAGAAGGTCCGCCCGATGGTGAAACCGGCGGCGCTTCCGCCATGCTGGCAGAGGGTTTATTCAAAGACTACAAACCTCAGGCGATTTTCGGTTTGCACGTCTGGAGTGCCTTGAATGCCGGGCAGGTCGGCTATAGAAGCGGCCCCGCAATGGCGGCCTCGGATCGTTTTCGCATCGTGGTCAAAGGCCGTCAAACCCACGGCTCGCGCCCTTGGGGTGGCGTGGACCCGATTGTCGCCGCGGCCGATATCGTCAGCACCACGCAAACCATCGTCAGCCGACGCATGGACATTTCCAAATTGCCCGTAGTGGTGAGTTTCGGTGCGATCAAGGGTGGAATCCGCTACAACATTATTCCCGACGAAGTGGAATTGATTGGCACCATTCGCACCTTTGATGAAGGTATGCGGCAAAAAGTATTTGCCGAACTGAAAAACATCGCGGCCAATGTCGCTGAAGCGCACGGCGCGACGGTGCTTAGCGAAGTGCCGGACACCGTCGGCAATCCAGCCACTGTAAACAATCCGGAATTGACCGCAAGCAGCCTGCCAAGCTTGGTTAAAGCCGCCGGTGCGGAAAACGTCGTGAACATGTCCTTGGTAATGGGCGCAGAAGATTTTTCCTATTACGCGAATGAAGTGCCGGGCTTTTTCTTTTTTGTCGGCGCCACACCGGTTGGACAGGATGCAGCCAATGCACCGAGCAATCATTCGCCGGAATTTTTTCTAGATGAATCCGCATTGAAAGTGGGAACCCGCAGCTTGTTACAAGTTGCGCTGGATTATTTAAATCAAACACCATGAATTCGGTTGAAAACTCCAGCCTTGGCAAAACCGTCAGCTATGGCGGTGAATACGATGCCAGCGTGCTTTATCCGATTCCGCGCGCCGGGAAACGCCGGGAAATTGGCATTGTCGAGCCACTGCCGTTTTCCGGCGTGGATATCTGGAATGCTTATGAATTCAGCTGGCTCGATGGTCGCGGAAAACCAAAAGTCGCACTGATCGAATTTCGGTTTCCGGCCACTTCTCCCAATATCATCGAGTCGAAAAGCTTCAAGCTTTATCTCAATAGCTATATGCAAACGCGCTTTACCGATACCGAAGCCATGCGCCAGCAAATTGCACATGATTTATCGCAGGCGTCTGGCGCCAATGTCAGTGTGATGCTGGTGACGATCAATGCGATGGCAAGCGCCGAAATCGACCTGCTTGAAGGGACGCTGATCGATGATTTGCCGCTTGATATTGAAAGTTATGGCCCGCCGAATGCCAAATACCTGAGTGCCGATTCGGAAATCGTGACCGATGAGGTTCTGGTCTCGCATTTATTGAAATCCAATTGTCCGGTCACCGGCCAACCCGACTGGGCCAGCCTGCAGATTCGTTACCGCGGGCCGCGCCTGGATCGTGACGGTTTATTGCGCTATCTGATTTCCTATCGCGAACATAATGAATTCCACGAACAATGCGTGGAGCGAATATTCATCGACATCATGCGCGAATGCTCACCGCAGCGCTTGGCGGTGTATGCTCGCTACACTCGGCGCGGCGGTTTGGACATCAATCCATTTCGCGCCAGCCCGGGGCTACCCAATCCTGGCAATCCACGTACCGCAAGACAGTAAGGAAATGTATATGCGTCCAATTCACTTAGTCAGCCTGTTTTTTTTGCTGGTATTTGGCTTGAGCGCCTGCAAACCCGAATCTTCTGAAAACAAAGCAGCACCTGCTGCAGAAAAAGCCGCTGTAAAAGCAGAGCCAGTGCAGGAAAAAAAGGAAGGTTTGTTCGGCGGTATATTCTCAAGCGAGCCGGAGCCAGTCAAACTTGACCTCGGTGAATTCAAGTTATTGGAAGTCAATCTCGGCACTTCGCTGGATGCCGACACGCTTGTGACCAAACCGAAAACACTCTTTGGCACAAAAGATAAAATCTATGCCAGCGTACTCAGTAATGGAAAACACCAGGGCCTTAGCATAAAGGCTCGCTGGACCGCACCCGATGGCAGCCTGGTCGCGGAGACCGAGCAGGCCCTGGTTCCCGTAAAAGGCACCGTCAGCACGTTCAGCATCAGCAATGACCAGCCATGGCCAGTGGGCACCTACACGCTCGATATTTCTTTAAACGGTCTGGTTCAGAGAACGGTCAGTTTCGAAGTCAAATAAGGCGGCAGCTGTATTGCGGCCCGGCAGGGTCGGCGTTATGGTGTACATCCGTCCTACAAATCGCACGGCTGCGTGCCGATATGGGACTTTGTTCTAGGAGAGCACCATGAGTGGCGACAAGCCGAAAGCGGATTTTTCCGGTGTGAGTGGCGGCTTCCAAAGTGAAGCGCCGATTGTAAAAAAAGCGGACTTTTCAGGTGTGACTGGCGGCTTTCAGAGCCAAGCGCCGATTGTCGAACCCGAGTTTCAAACCTATGTTGTACAAAAAGGCGACACCTTATCGAAAATTGCCAAGGAGCATTACGGCAAGTCCAGTAAATACCATGCCATTTTCGAAGCCAATAAAGATATTTTGAAAGATCCGGATCATATTTACCCCGGTCAGGAACTGAAATTGCCGAAACTCGACGATTAATCGCTCACATTCCCTTGGAGAACTCTATGTCCGTATTGAACAAACTTTTGATTGCTGCCACCTTGGCCTTGGCATTAAGCGCCTGTAAAAAAGAAGCGCCGGTTGAAGTAGCACCTGTCGCTGTTGAACCCGCTGTTGCGCCGATGGCTGCACCGCCGGCCGCGGCTGAAATCATGGTCGCTGCCGTTAATTTGGGAACTGCCGTTGGTGCCGATCAAAAAGTAACTGCCGCATCAACCACCTTTGGTATTAAAGACGTTATTTATGCCGCCGTCGACACTAAAAATGCTGCTAAAAATGCAGCGCTTGCCGCTAAATGGACCTTTGAAGATGGCCAAGTGGTGCATGAGGAAAGTAGCAATATCTCACCTGAGGGTGACGTCACGAGCAACTTCAAACTGGCAAATGACAAAGCCTGGCCAGTCGGCAAATACAAAGTAGAAATTTCATTGAACGGCGCGCCTGCGCAATCGGTGGATTTTGAAATCAAGTAAGTTCCCGTTTTTGATGTATCGAAACGGCGTGCCTGGCACGCCGTTTTTTATGGCTGTTATGATTACGGCATGACCCATCCCTGCCAACAATGCGGCGCCTGTTGTGCCGCGTTCCGCGTCGCGTTTTACTGGGCCGAAGCGCAACCGGAAAATCCCGATGGTGTGCCCGCCGAACTGGCCGTAATTACCCGACCCAATATGCTCGCCATGCGCGGCACCGATGAACCGGATATTCGCTGTATTGCTTTACGCGGGAAAGTCGGCGAGCAGACGCATTGCGCTATCTACCGACAACGTCCATCGCCTTGCCGCGATTTGAAAGCCAGTTACGAAAATGGTGAGCATAGCCAGCAATGTGATCGCGCCCGTGAAAAATATAGTCTGTTGCCGTTGACGCCGGATAGTTGGCTCGCCAAATAATTAAATTCGTCAAAGGGCCGTAACGCGCGAGTTACTTGAGGCTATTCGGGCCTTACGGCCCTCCCACATTTAAGTCGCTACAATGGTCGCAGGCTTCTTTGAACTTTCTAAATGAATAGCACCCGAACCCTGCACGCTCCTTCCTACTACGCCGCCACGGCGAATCCACAACCGGAGCGTCCTGCATTGCAGGAAAACATCGAAGCCGATATTTGCATTGTCGGTGCGGGCTATACCGGTTTATCGGCCGGCCTGCATTTGGCCGAAGCCGGTTACAAGGTCGTGATTGTCGAGGCAGCAAAAATAGCCTGGGGTGCATCGGGCCGAAATGGCGGCCAGATCGTACACAGCTATTCGCGCGACATGGACGTAATAGAGGCGCGTCATGGCAAAGACATGGCCAATGCACTCGGCAGCATGGCGTTTGAAGGCGCCCGCATCATTCGCGAACGTATCGAAAAATATAATATTCAATGCGATTTGAAAAACGGCGGCATTTATGCGGCAAAGACGAAAAAGAAAATCCATGATCTCGAAGCACATAAAAAACTCTGGGAAGCCTACGGCAACGAGCAACTCAGTCTGCACGATAAAAACGAAGTTCATCAATTCATTAATAGCGACAGTTACGAAGCGATTTTAGTCGATAAAAGTGGTGGCCATTTCCATTCGATGAATCTGGCGCTCGGTGAAGCCACCGCATTGGAAAGCCTGGGTGGCAAGATTTATGAAAATTCACGCGTGACAAAAATTGATCGTGGCGGGAAAGCGATCGTACACACCGTGCAGGGCTCGGTAAAATCCAATTTCGTGATCATTGCCTGCAATGCCTACATCGGCGACCTGGAACCGAAACTTTCACAGAAAACCATGCCTTGCGGCACGCAAGTGGTGGCCACCGAACCACTCGGCGAAAAATGGAAAGACATTATTCCTTCCGATTTTTGCGTCGAAGATAATAATTTTCTACTGGATTACTACCGGCTTACCGGCGATAGAAGATTATTGTTTGGCGGCGGCGTCATTTACGGCGCGCGCGATCCAAAACATGTCGAATCGATTATCCGTCCGAATCTGGAAAAAACCTTTCCGCAATTGCGCGGCGTAAAAATCGATTTTGGCTGGACAGGCAATTTTTCTCTGACGCTGTCACGGCTACCGCAAGTCGGTCGCTTATCCGACAATATTTATTATTCGCAGGGCTGCTCCGGGCACGGCATTACCTTCACCCATTTGATCGGCCGCGTGCTTTCGGAAGCCATTCGCGGCCAGGCCGAACGTTTTTCGGTGTTTGAAAAACTGCCGCATTACCCGTTCCCGGGCGGTCGCGCTTTCCGGGTTCCGTTCACTGCCATGGGCGCTTGGTGGTACAACCTGCGGGACAAGCTCGGCGTTTAGCGATCAACCAATTCTCAACCAGCGTTCGGCTTCCTGCACGCTACCGAAAACGCGGCCAGCAATGCCGCGCTCCATCGCCAGAATTTCGCCGTGTTCTGCAATCGGTAAATCCTCGACGAAAGCATCGACATACGCGACACGAATATGCTCAAAGCCCAATGCGATAATGCTATCGATCATCAAGGTCATGTCGCGTTCACCGTGGTATTGGCCCAGACGCTCTAGCACCAACAGACGCTTGGTATTGCGCTTGTGGCATTGCTCGGCAATTGCCGTCCAATAAGCCATGCTGATCTCGAAGCTATCGTCAGGACCGCTAACTTCGGCGTACAAATAATTATTTCTGTCTTCGATAATGAGTTTGGCATTGCCGGGAAGCGCGTACATTCAGGCTCGGTAGTATTCAGTGACAGACCACATAGTTTAACGTTTTCTGCATCCACTTTGCCTTGTAGAGGCGTATTCTGTGGCAATACTTTGGGGAGTAAATTGTTGTGGCACCCACCGGCCCGCTGGCGATGCAGAACTTTTATCAGGAAACGCTGGTCTGGCAGAAAGCCACGATGTCCGCCGCCGGCAGTGACATCACGACGATTATTCATCTCTATTGCAAATTCCTGGCCGAACAGGAAATCCATTTATGCCGCGCCAATGTCGCTCTGATGACACTGCATCCGCAAATAGAAGCGATCCGTTTTGTCTGGCACAACACGGTGATTACGCCAGACCCAGTGCCATCGCCGACCATGTTCTATCGCAAAGTGCACTACCTCGATGACTGCACCATCGACGAAGCGCATCTTACCTTCGGTGCAAAAACCTCGACACCTTTCATGCAAAGTCCATTCTGGCGCTTGGTGGAAGGCGAAGAGTTTCTGTCCTATGTGATCACACCGGAAACACAGCACGAATACCCCGTACTCGATGATCTGGCAAAACTCGGCGCCACCCATTACATCGCCACCCGCCTCGACGGAAAAGAAGCTTACATCAGCCTGGTTTCGTATGAAGAGGGCGGCTTTACGCCGGAAGAAATCGAACTGATCAAGATTTCGCTGACATCATTGAGCTTGCTGATTGAAAGCGCAGTGAAAGATCTGGTGCTCAACACCGTGTTGAGTTGCTATGTTGGTTATTCGCCCAGCGATGAAATCAAGCTAGGCAATATTCGCCCCGGCAGCATGATCGACATGGAAGGCGCTATCTGGTTTTCCGATATTCGAAAATATTCGACACATTCACAAAATACCGAAGCGGTCGAACTGGCCAATAAATTAAACGCCTACTACGACATCGTGGTCAACGTAATCTATGCGCATGATGGCGAAATATTGAAATTCATCGGCGATGCGATATTGGCGATCTTTCCGATCAGTGAAGCAATCAATAGCCAGCAGGTTTGCCAGAATGCAGTCGCTGCTGCGATTGCCGCAAACAAAGCGCTGAAAAATAGTCCATTGAATTTCGAACACGGGGTCGGCTTGCATGTTGGCCGTTTTCAATACGGAAATATCGGCAGCTTGCGGCGCATGGATTTCACCGCCATTGGAAACGAGGTCAATATCGCATCGCGTGTCGAAAGCCAGTGCAGCAACTATAAACTGCCGCTGTTGATGAGCGAAAAATTCGTCTTGACCGGCGATATCCCGTCGCAATGTTTTGCGCGTACGCAGCTCAAAGGTATCAGCGGGGAATTCCCCTTGTATGTGCCGAATTATTCGTAAGCGATAGCG
>JBDTTC010000108.1:0-7956 GCA_039930825.1 Arenimonas sp. | reverse complement strand
TTTTTCTTCACTGTCATCAGCACAACGCCAAACAAAATTAATAACATCGCGCCAATGGCGCTGCTGTTGAATTTCTCTCCGAGTAATAACGCACCGATAGCAACGGCAATTACCGGATTCACATAAGCATAACTGGTTGCTAATGCGGGCCGCACATGATGCAAAAGCCAGATGTAGGCAGTGAAGCCGAAAATAGAACCCGCAACAACCAAATACAACATCGCAAGCGTTGGAATCAGGCCTGGCATTGATGTGATGCGTTCACCCAAAGCCAAACCAACGATGCAGGCAAGCACACTGCCCACCAACATTTGCGAAGCGGCAGACATGAACGGTGCAGGCAAATCCTGCTTGCGCGACCAGATCGAGCCGAAGGCCCAGCAAATCGGTGCAACCAATACAGCCAATAAACCGGCCCATCCGGCACTCATTTCGGTACCGATATTGAGCCAAAGCACGCCGCTAAAGCCAATCGCGATGCCAATCCATTCGCGGGTACTTGGATGTTCGCCACGCATCGCGGAAAACAAGCCGGCCCACAATGGCATCGCGGCCACGCCAATGGCGACAAAGCCAGTAGAAACACTTTGCTCGGCCAGATTAACCAACGCATTGGCCAACACCGTAAGCAACAAAGCCAGCACGGCAATGACGCGCCATTGTTTGCTTGTCGGTGCAGCAACACCGCGCAATCGCAGCACGATAAACATCAGGCCACCCGCTATCAACATGCGAATAGATGTCAGCAGGAACGGCGGGTAATCCTGTAATGCAATCTTGATGCCGTAATAAGTCGAGCCCCAAAGTACATAGACTGCTAGCAAGGCAGCTATAACGGCGGCCTTGCTGGGCGCCACGGATTTGTTTTTTGTCATGTACTTATTTTACCGGCATTTCACCGGCGAGAATTTTTTCTTTCAGGGGCAGTCCCCAGCGATAACCGCCAAGTGAACCATCGCCGCGGATAATTCGATGACAAGGCACCACGATGGCACATTTGTTTTTCGCACAGGCACTGGCAACGGCGCGTGCCGCTTTCGGCATCTGCAGCCGTTCTGCCAACTGTGCATAGCTCAAGGTTTCGCCGGCTGGAATTCTCATCAAGGCCTGCCATACCCGTTGCTGGAATGCGGTACCCATTAATTCGAGCGATACCTGGCTTTTTTTACCTGCCAGAAAATCAACTACTGCCGACACTTTCGGTGCAATAAATTCATCACGACCGGCATCAATACGTTTCAAATCGGCGGCCGGAAATTCATTCCGCAATTCCGTTTCAAGCTGGCCTGCTTTTTCGCCGAGCGCGATGGTGCAAATACCGCGTTCGGTCGAGGCGATTAGTGTCTGACCCAACCGGGTTTCGAGAATCGTGTAACGGATTTGAAGACCTGCACCTCCGCGCTGATAGGCCAGTGGCGACATCCCCAACTTCGCGGCGCCCTGTTCGTAAACACGACTGGGTGAACCAAAGCCGGCGTTGTAAAGCGCACGGGTAACATCGCTTTTTTTCCGCAATTCATTTTTGAAGTTTTTGAATTTTTTCTGCGAGACAAACTCTGCCGGAGTCAGGCCATAAGCTCGCACGAACTGCTTCTGTAGATAAGCCGGGCTCCAGCCAACAGTTTTCGCCAATTGCGTGAGCGCATGTGGCTCGTGCTCGAGCAGCTTGCGGGCTTCGACGACTTGCACTGGCAATGCGGTTTTGTTCATGCGCCCAGATTAGCCAAGCGAGGCGTGCTTGGCTATCCGAATCTTGCACTAAAAAAAGCGGGATGGTTTCCCATCCCGCTTTTGAGATTGTCCCGACTTCCGTCGGCCCTACATCGGTACTACGAAAGTATTATCAATTTGCCCAGATCTTGTCGTTCTTGGTCACGAGCACTTGCGTGGTTAATACCGGACTGGATTTCAGGATCGAAATCGTATCGGCCAGGATTGCAGCTGATTCACGCATGAGTGGGTCAGGACGCTTCTTGGCAGCTTCTTCTTCGGCAACCTGGACTTTCACGTCACGTTCGTTTGCCTGCAAGCCATCATCCTTGTTTTCCGGACCGGCATCGGCCAGACCAAGTGCCTTGCGTTCGGCATCACGCGCTTTGCGTTTAGCATCGAGACGATCACGTTCAGCACTGCGTTCTGCTTCGTTCAAAGACAGAGTTTTCTTGTCGCGTTCGGTACGGAATTCGGCAACGTCTTCACTCCACCATTGGAACTCGCGATCTTTGGCAATGCGTGCCTGATGATCGGCGAGTAACTGGCTGAGTATCGGTTTGAAGTTACCGACGGTGGCATATTTCGCCGCGTCAATACGCGTGAATGGCAGTGCGTTGTCGTAGGTACTTTCGCCAAATTCGGTGGCGTCAACAGTTACCGGGAATTGCAGATCCGGAGTAACAGCTGCATTTTGCGTGGTACCGCCATCGATACGGAAAAACTGTTGCGATGTGATTTTTGCCGTCCCGTATTTTCCGCCTTCAGCACCGCGTTCCGGCGGCAATGGCAGCAAACCCTGCACGGTACCTTTACCGAATGTCGGTTCACCGATAATCAAACCCCGACCGTAATCCTGAATGGCGGCGGCAAAAATTTCGGAAGCAGATGCAGACGAACGATTGACCAATACAGCCAATGGACCGGTCCATAACACGCCACGATCTTCATCGCTGCGTACTTGGGTGTAACCGCCGGATTGGCGAACTTGCACCACCGGGCCGCGATCAATAAACAATCCGGTCAGATCGACCGCCTCGTCGAGTGAGCCACCACCGTTTTCACGTAGATCAACCACAACGCCATCGACTTTTTCCGCTTTCAATTCATTTAGCAGTTTTGCGACATCGGTAGTGGCAGAACGCGGATTGGGATCACGGCGCTGCATGGCTTCGAAGTCGGCATAGAACGCCGGCAGTTCGATCACGCCGATGCGTTTTCCTTCCACGTCAATAATGCGTTTGCTCGCAGCCTGGTCTTCAAGTTTAATGGTGTCGCGCACCAGGGTGACCATCACATGCTTGGCATCAATTCCCTGGTCACCGGGAATGATGTCTAGACGGACCTTGGTGCCTTTATCGCCACGAATTTTTTCGACCACGTCGTCAATGCGCCAGCCAACGACATCAATCATCGGCTCCTTGTCGCCCTGGCCGACCGACACAACGCGATCACCGACTTTTACCTTGCCGGACAATTGCGCCGGTGAGCCTGGAACGATCGTACGAATCACCACATACTCGTCCTGACGTTGCAATACCGCGCCGATACCCTGCAGCGACAAACGCATTTGCATCATGAAGTTTTCGTGTGACTTCGGACTCATGTAGCTGCTATGCGGATCAATCGACAGCGTGTAGGCATTCATGAAGAATTCGAAGGCATCATCGCCACGCAACTCGGAACTGCGCTCGGTGACCTGTGCGTAGCGCTTGTCGAGTGTTTTGCTTATTTCTTCAGAACTGCGGCCAGCTAGTTTCAGACGCAACGCGTCGTTCTTGACCGACTTGCGCCACAAATCATTCAACGCATTGGCGTCAGTAGCCCAAGCGGCATCCTTGCGGTCATAGGCCCAGGTTTCCTTGCTGCTGAAATCAAAAGGTTGTTTCAACAAGCTGCGGGCAAACGCAATGCGTTGGGCAACACGTTGCTGATAGGTTTCGAAAATCATGAAGGCCGGATCGAGTTTGCGCGCCTTGATTGCATCATCGAGCGTAGTTTTATAGGCTTCGAAATTTTTCATGTCGGCCGCGGTGAAATACATTTTTTCGCCGTCGAGCATGTCGATGTAACGGCGGAAAATATCTGCCGATAATTCATCGTTCAAGGGGCGTGGCCGATAGGCCAGGTCACTGTCGGAAAACACACCGTAAACAAAAGTCGCTGCAATCGCCTGATCTGTGGTCGGGTGCATACCGGCATCGGCAGCAGCCGCTGTGCCTACTTTGCTGCCCGGCGCCGCACCGATCGCCAGGGTCAGCGGAATCAGGGCAGTTAAAGCTATCAATTTGTGTTTCAACATGGATTCTCTCGCAACTGTGAACGGTTTAAGCATGCGCCGCTTTCAAACGTGCTGCCTGTGCCAATGGTTATAGTCTGAGCCTGAACCTAGACGGAAGGTTCCACAAATCCGGCATCGGCCGCCATACGGTCGGCATGGTAGGACGAGCGTACCATCGGACCAGATGCAACATGCGTGAAACCCATCGCCATACCGAGAACTTCGAGTTCCTTGAACTCTTCCGGCGTCCAGTAGCGCATTACCGGGTGATGATGTGGCGTCGGTTGCAAGTATTGGCCAATGGTAATCATGTCAACGTTGTGTGCGCGTAAATCACGCATCGCACCGAGCACCTGCTCTTTTTCTTCACCCAGCCCTAACATGATGCCGGATTTGGTCGGCACATCCGGATGCTGGGCTTTGAATTTTTTCAGCAAATCCAATGACCACTGGTAGTCGGCGCCCGGACGCACATTCGGATACAACTCGACTACGGTTTCTAGATTATGGTTGAACACATCCGGCGGATTCGTCGCGAGAATTTCCAGCGCACGCTCCATACGACCCTTGCCTCGAAAATCCGGCGTCAGTATTTCGATTTTGATGTTCGGACTCAACGCCCGGGTTTCGCGGATGCAGTCAACGAAATGTTGTGCACCGCCATCACGAAGATCATCGCGATCAACCGAAGTAATCACCACATAACGCATGCCCATGTCGGCCACGGTGCGGGCAAGATTCATCGGTTCTGAAGCATCTGGCGGTTTTGGACGACCGTGTGCGACATCGCAGAACGAACAGCGGCGCGTACAAATCGCGCCAAGAATCATGAAGGTCGCGGTGCCATGACTGAAACATTCATGAATATTCGGGCAGCTGGCGTCTTCGCAAACAGTGACTAGACGATTTTCACGTAAACGCGATTTAAGATTTGCCACCGCATTGCCGGACGGAATTCGCACGCGAATCCAGCTCGGTTTACGCAACAGCGGCGCGGCTTCGAATTTGACCGGACTGCGGGCAATTTTACTTTCGCCAACTTGCTTGACGCCTTCTTGAAGCGAATTGATTACCGTCAACGGAATGGTTTTTGCGTCGGACATGTTCAGGCCAATTGAATATCGGAAAAAGAAAGATCAGGTAATTCGTCGGTAAAAGCTGGCGACAAATGCAGTTGCTTCGCCATCTGCTTCACCAGTTCGGCTTTGACCACCGCCAAATCGCCCGGACCACCGCAGTTTAGCATCGAGGTCACTTGCAAGCCCTCATAGCCGCAGGGATTGATGCGTGAAAACGGTTCCAGGTCCATATTGATATTGAATGCCAAACCGTGAAATGTGCAGCCACGTCGAACCCGCAGTCCCAGCGCGCCGATTTTTTCACCGTTTACGTACACGCCAGGCGCGCCTTCCTTACGCAGGGCTTCGATATTCCAAACCGCCATCGTGTCGATCATGGCCTGCTCGATGCGGCAGACAAACTCGCGTACACCGATACCGATTCGGCGCAAATCCACCAGTGGATACGCCACGATTTGGCCAGGTCCGTGGTAGGTCACCTGACCGCCTCGGTTGGTTTGAATGACCGGAATATCACCGGGTGCCAAAACATGTTCAGGTTTGCCGGCCTGTCCCAAGGTGAAAACTGGATCGTGCTCGACTAGCCAAAGCTCGTCTAGAGTATCGTCGGTACGGGTATCGGTGAAGCGCTCCATCGCCGGCCAGACCCGCAGGAAGCTCTGACGACCCAAGTCGCGAATGATCCATGCAGCGGCTTCCGGCTTGCTCAGAGCGTCCACTTCACTTCCGGCAAAGCCCGTAAGGCATCATGGGCAGCATCGTATTGCTCACGACTTTCGGCGTGGAAGCCGACGGTGACCGAAATATAGTTACCCTGACTGGATGGTTTGGTGCGCAGCGTTTCCGGATGCCACAGAATGCCTAGGCTTTCCAGGGTATGCACGACCAAGCTATCCAGAGCTACATCGGCCGGCCCCATTACGCTTAACTCCAGCGTACCCGGGAATACAAAACCACGTTGTTCGTTAGTGTCATTCATTCTTCCATTATCGGGGCAAAGGCAGCATTTCCCAAGGCCTTGCGAATGCAGATGGCCGGAAAAGCGGGCTGCCATGGCAAACTATGCGAATGGCCCGACTCCCCGATGCGTTTATTGATGACCTGCTAGCCCGTACCGATATTGTCGAGCTGGTGGGTTCACGCATTCCGATAAAACGCCAAGGCCGCGAATATTCTGCACGCTGTCCGTTTCACGATGAGCGTTCGCCGAGCTTCACGGTAAGCCCGACCAAACAGTTTTATCACTGTTTTGGCTGTGGCGCGCATGGCACGGCGATCGCTTTCCTGATGAATTACGACCGTCTGGAATTCATGGATGCGGTCGAGGAACTCGCCAAACGCGTGGGCATGGAAATCCCGAAAGACACACGTTCACGTAATGAATCCGGCGAGTCGAAAGATTTATATGCAGCGCTTGATGCCGCCGCACAGTTTTTCCAGAAACAACTGACTCAAAATTCTGCCGCCTTAACTTATCTGGACAAACGCGGTGTTGATGGCGAAAACCGTGCTCGTTTTTCTATCGGTTACGCGCCAGATGGTTTCAATGCCTTGAAAGATGCGCTCGGCACTGATGATCGCCGAATGAAATTGCTTGAAAAAGTCGGTTTGTTTTCGAAGAACGATACCGGACGGATTTACGACAAGTTTCGTGATCGCGTGATGTTTCCGATTCATGATCGGCGTGGCCGCGTGATTGCTTTTGGTGGTCGTGTACTGGAAAAAGATGACGGTCCGAAATACTTGAACTCGCCGGAAACGCCGCTGTTCCACAAAGGTCGCGAGCTTTACGGTTTGTGGCAAGTACGACAAGCGAATGCAAAAATCCTGCGCCTGATTGTGGTCGAAGGCTATATGGATGTGGTCGCGTTATTTCAATACGGCGTAACCCAGGCCGTTGCGACACTCGGCACTGCAACAACACCGGACCATGCCGAGCTTTTATTCCGTAATGCAGCCGATGTGTATTTTTGCTTCGATGGAGATCGTGCCGGCCGCGGTGCAGCATGGAAAGCGGTCGAGTCTATATTGCCGCGTATGAAAGATGGTCGTCAGGCTTATTTTCTATTTTTACCCGATGGCGAAGACCCCGACAGCATCGTGCGGCAGGAAGGCGCCGATGGTTTTGATTTGCGACTACAACAGGCAACACCACTTTCGCAGTTTTTCTTTGATGAATTATCCAAAGACGTGAACTTGAGCAATATGGAAGGAAAATCGCGCTTAGCCGAACGTGCCAGGCCGATGTTGGGCGTGATTCCCGATGGTGCATTTCGTGATTTGATGCAACAACGTCTCGGTGAAATGACCGGACTGCGAAGCAATGCAGCACTTCCTGATACGGCCTTGCTGACAAACGCACCGCGTCGCAATACCGCGCCACCGCCGAAACTCAGCTTGGTGCGCTCGGCGATTACTCTACTATTGCAACAGCCTTCATTGGCATTGCATATCGAACCACCGCATTTATTTGCCATCCTGCGGCAACCTGGTATTCCCTTGTTGTGCGAACTGATTGCATTGATCCGCAGCCGGCCCGATATCAACACCGGTTTGATCATTGAAAGTTTTTCCGATCGTGAAGAACAGGCTTCGTTGCAAAAACTGGCGGCACAGGAATTTTCCGGCGAGCCGGAACATTGGCAGGCCGAATTCAACGATGCGCTACTGCAACTGGACAAACAAACCCGCATGCAACGCATCGAAGAATTGAATGCCAAAAGCGGACGCAGCCCGGAAGAAAATAACGAGCTACGCGAGTTGCTGACAGCAAGAATGCGCTAACTATTCGCTGGAGCGGCGTAAGCCGCGAATGAACTGCGACGAGGGTTATTCGCGGCTTACGCCGCTCCCGCAGGAATCACCCAAAGAGCTTAAAAATTCGCT
>JBDTTC010000107.1:0-3593 GCA_039930825.1 Arenimonas sp. | reverse complement strand
AGCAAGCAAGCGCCCCTACGCATGATGTTCCGTTTTCATTCTTATACAAGACCAAGATTACCCACTGAATCATTTCTCTGCGGAGAGTACCTCCCGAGCCCTCAACGCCCAGTTTCTTCGCCCCACAATTGCTTGTGCAATTGCATCTGGAAACGTACCGGCAATCTGTCTGCCAATAGCCATTCTGCTAGGTCACGCGGTTTTATCTCGGTGTAACTTGGTGAAAACAAAACTTCACACCTTTCAGTTAATCGATGTTTTACCAGCATGTCTTTTGCCCATGCGTAATCGACCGGACTGCAGATCACGAATTTAAGCTGATCATGCTGCGTAAGTAATGGAATATTTTCCAGACGGTTCCGATGCTGCTCTTTGGAATCGGGTGTTTTCAGATCCATTACACGGCTCACGCGCGAATCAACGTCACCGATATCAATCGCACCGGAGGTTTCCAGCGAAACTTCATAACCTGCGTCACATAATTTTTTCAGCAATATGTGGCAACGCTTTTGCGAAAGCGGTTCGCCACCGGTAACGCAGACGTGGCGTGCACCATGCTTGGCGACTTCAACGAGTATGTCGTCAATATTCCACCAATCACCACCATAAAAAGAATAAGCCGTGTCGCAATATTGGCAACGCAATGGACACCCGGTCAATCGCACGAACACCGTTGGCCAGCCAACGCTGCGTGCTTCACCTTGTACCGATAAAAAAATTTCCGTCAGCTTAAGACGTTCTTGAGAGCCCGCTTCCACAATGCCTATTGTCCAAGATTCATAGCGCGCAATTGGCTTTGTGCAAAGCGCGCAGCGTCACTCAGCGGGTAAAGGCGCAGGACTTCGTTAAAGGTATTACGGGCACGATCTTTCTGGCCCAATTGAGTCTGGCAATAACCGAGTTTCAGCATGCCGTCCGGCACCTTGCTGGAATCGGGAAATTGCGACAATAATCCTTCAAAACTTTGTCGGGCGATTTCATAATTCTGCGTTACGTAATAGCTTTCACCCAGCCAATACCAGGCATTCGGCGCAAGTTGTGCTTGCGGATAAGTATCAATAAAACTTTTAAACAAGCGTGCCGACTCGACGTAATCTTTTTGCTTCAGCGCTTCGAATGCGACGCCATATGCGGCTTCTTCGTTCGCAGGATCGGCCGAGACCATATTGCTTGAGCTTGCAGCAGCTACAGGCTTAGTTGCCGGCTTGACCAACACCGGTTTTGCCGCAGGCATCGCAGCACCCGAATTGCCGGTCGCGCTACCGCCGGTTTCGAACTTGTTGATGCGTGAATCGAGATCGATGTATTGAACGCGATTGCGTTCTTTAAGCTGGGTATTTTCGTTTTGCAGCGTTTCGACCTGATCCCGCAATGCTTTCATTTCGGCTTGCAGTTGTGTCAGGCGGTTCAGCAGCTCGACATTTGCCTGACCGGCACCCTGCGTTTGTGCAGATGATTTCTGCTCAAGCGCTGCCACCCTTTCTGCCAAACTTAGTTTTTGGGCGAAGGCGCTACTGGTGGCCAATGAGGCCACCAGTAGAAAACAAATGCGGACTGCCGAAATAGACTTCATGCTTATTTGACTGAATAGCTGATTTCAACGCGACGGTTCTTGGACCAGCAATCTTCGCTTGAATCGAGGCAGGTTGGGCGCTCTTCACCCAAACTAGTTACTGTGATTTGCGAACCCGAACCACCACTGCCTTGAACAGCTGCGGATACTCCATTGCCACGACGCTCGCCCAATGCGATGTTGTATTCGCGGGTGCCACGTTCATCGGCATGTCCTTCCAGCGTCATGCGGGCACTTGGGCGATCACGCAGATATTTAGCATGGCAGGCAATTGCCGCCTGAAACTCGGGCTTCAGACCGTCTTGATCAAAATCGAAATACACCACGCGTTGGCGCAGGCAAGCATCGGTGTCCAAATCTCCGGGACCATACATGCCGTCACCCGCCATCGGATTGGTTTGAGCTCCGTTGTCGGTACCGGAATTATTATTGTTGTTATTGGTGTCTTCGTTTGGCTTCACTTTCTTGGTACAGGCAGCCAATGCCAGACAGACGGCCAGTGCAACTAAAACGCGGGCGGTGGTTTTCATGCTAAATCCCCTTTTCATATAAGGTGTGGTGTTGGCGTTATTGAATGATATTCAGTTTAATAGGATTAATGTCACTTTTGCCTGAACGGACCCCAAGCAGGTTCCCGGACATCGCCGTCGGCTAATACGATTCGTTGACGAACGCGGCCATCGGCTGAAACCGCATACAGGACGCCACGACGGCCTTCCTTGTTAGCATAAAGCAACATGCTGGCATTTGGCGCAAAGCTGGGTGATTCATCGAGATTCCCCGGTGAAAGCGACTGCCAGCTGCCCGATGCAACATCCAGAATGCTGACCCGGTAAACACTGCCTTTTCCTTGGGCCGATGCAATGCGCTTGCCATCATAGGAAACACTGGCCTTGGCATTCGAATCGCCGGAAAAACTGAGGCGCCGCGGTTCACCCCCATTCGCCGAAACCTGGTAAAGCTGCGGGCGGCCGCCACGGTCTGAGGTGAATATCAGCGACTGTCCATCGGCAGACCAAACCGCTTCAGTATCAATTGAATAATGGTTTGTCACCTGAGTCAGACTCCGGCTTGCAAGGTCCATTACGTAAATTTCCGGATTACCTGATTTTGACAAGGTCATTGCCATACGGCGGCCATCGGGCGAAAACGCAGGTGCGCCATTAATACCCTTGAAGCTGGCAACCATTTCACGGGCGCCCGTATTTAGTTCCTGGATATAGATGGTCGAATTACCGCGTTCGAAACTTACATAGGCCAGTTTGCGGCCATCGGGACTCCAGGACGGTGATAGCAATGGCTCGGAATACGTCACGACATTTTGCGGATTCATGCCGTCGGAATCTGCCACCATCAAGGAGTATTTGATGTTCTTGCCTACACCGTTTGCAGTCACATAAGCGATGCGTGTCCAAAAGGCACCACGTACTCCGAGAATTTTTTCGTAGATTTGGTCGGCAATTTGATGCGACACATCCCTCAGGCCTTTCGCACGGCTGGTCAAAGACAAACCCAACATGCGTTCCTGTTTCGCAACGTCATACAGCTCATATTCAATTCGATAGCTGCCTTGTGCATCATCGAGCACGCGGCCGACTACCAGAAAATCCTGCTTGGCAAGACGCCAGTCATTGAACTTGACCTCGCTGCCACGTGCCGGCCGTGCAATCAAACTCGCTTCTGGCATGGAGCGAAATTGGCCCGAACGATTCAGATCGGCGCGAATTACGTCGGCTACCTGTAGCTCTGGCGCTGCTAGTTTGCCCTGATAGGCCATCGGTACAACCGCAATCGGCAAAGCACCTTCGTTGCCAGAGATCACGCCAAGATCAAGGACTTGTGCCGACAAGGGCGCTGCTAGAAAAAGGCAGAGACACATCAGGCGTTGGAAGAAATTCTTCATGGGTTTATTTCTCGCATTGCTCAGTGGGATAACAAAGTGTAAAGCTTTGACGGCGCTGGAACACCGGTTCAAAACCATAATAGGGAAGCGGAGTTAGTCTGACGGCACGTTCTGCCT
>JBDTTC010000106.1:0-3573 GCA_039930825.1 Arenimonas sp. | reverse complement strand
AATTCCTTTGATGTAGCGGCCTAATAACTGAATTTTATGGAGCGGGAGATGGGAATCGAACCCACGTCAGTGGCTTGGGAAGTCACAGCTCTACCATTAAGCTACACCCGCGCCGGTGAATTATAATGCCCACATGCAAATATTACTCAATGGAAAAACACTCGACTTGTCGGGCTCCGTTAGCTTGACGCAGTTACTGGAACAGCATGGCTATGCACAACGCCGCGTCGCTGTCGAAGTGAACAGGAGCATCGTGCCTAAAAGCAGACATGCCGAGCACCTTCTGAGCGATGGCGACAAAGTCGAAATTGTACATGCCTTGGGCGGCGGGTAAATCGACTTCGATTTACCCTTATCGGAATGGGGTTTTCGCGCCATAATATCGGGATGAATCAGCCCAACTTCCCCGCCCCACTCATCATCGCTGGAAAAAGCTACCGTTCGCGCCTGCTTACCGGTACCGGCAAGTTCAAGGATTTCGAAGAAACCCGACTTGCAACAGAAGCTGCCGGTGCCGAAATCGTAACCGTTGCCATTCGTCGAACCAACCTTGGCCAAGACAGTAATGCGCCAAACCTACTCGACGTATTGCCGCCGGAAAAATACATGTTGCTGCCCAACACTGCCGGCTGCTACAACGTAGAAGATGCCGTTCGAACCTGCCAGTTGGCACGTGAGTTACTCGATGGACATCGCCTGGTGAAACTGGAAGTGCTCGGTGATCCGAAAACTTTATTTCCAAACGTGATCGAGACCATCAAGGCGGCAGAAATTCTGGTACGTGATGGTTTCGACGTAATGGTTTACACCTCGGATGACCCGATTATCGCAAAACAACTCGAAACCATTGGCTGTGTCGCGGTGATGCCACTTGCGGCACCGATTGGCTCCGGTCTCGGCATCCAGAACAAATGGAACCTGATCGAAATAATCGAAAACGCGAAAGTGCCGATCATTGTTGATGCTGGCGTTGGCACGGCTTCCGATGCAGCTATCGCCATGGAACTCGGTTGCGATGGTGTGTTGATGAATACCGCGATTGCTTCGGCAAAAAATCCTGTCCTGATGGCAAGTGCAATGCGCAAGGCCGTTGAAGCCGGACGCGAAGCTTTCCTGGCCGGGCGCATCCCGAAAAAGAGAAATGCGAATGCTTCATCCCCGATTGATGGTCTGTTTTTCTGAGCCATGAATCAGAACGCCCACATTGATTCCGGCAATATCGAAAATTCCGACATAGAAGAAGTAAAGCAGCGCCGCATCGTTCGTAGCTATGTTTTACGGCAAGGCCGCGTCACGTTGGCACAGAAGCGCGCTTTCACCGAACAGTGGCCACATTACGGCATCGACTATTCCGGCCAGATAAAAGATTTTGATGCGATTTTCGCAAGACAGGCCGAACGCGTATTGGAAATTGGCTTCGGTAACGGCGAACAAATGCATTTTGCCGCTACCCATGAGCCACAACGTGATTTCATCGGTGTTGAAGTACATGGTCCGGGGGTTGGCCGTTTGTTGAACGCGCTGGCTGATGACCAATTGAAAAATGGTCGCGTGTATCAGCATGACGCGGTCGAAGTATTGAACAACGAAATTGCCGACAACTCATTGTCGGAAGTTCGCATTTATTTCCCGGACCCCTGGCACAAGACCAGACATCACAAACGACGCATCATTCAGCCTGATTTTGTTCAACTACTTTGCCGCAAAATAAAATCTGGCGGCTTGCTGCATCTGGCAACCGACTGGGAAAAATATGCCGAGCACATGTGGGATGTCTGCGATGCCGAACCGCAACTTCAAAATCGGAATGGCAAACGCGGATTCAGCGCACGGCCCGACTGGCGGCGGCAAACCCATTTCGAAACTCGTGGCCTGAAATTGGGTCATGGTGTTTGGGATTTGCTTTACACAAGGCGCTAGGGGATTGATTCACACATATGAATAGCAGCATCACACCACTGACCGGCGACATGATCCTGGTACTGGGCCTGGCAGCCTTCGTGATGACGATGTTCGTGTTTGAACGTATTCGTGGCGACGCCACCGCGCTTGTTGTATTGGTGATACTGGGCATCAGCAATCTGGTTCCTTCAACCCAATTGTTTTCCGGTTTTTCCGGCAATGCCGTCATCAGTATTATCGCTTCGATGATTTTAAGTTCCGGCCTTGAACGTACCGGCGCCTTGAATCGATTGGCAGGCTGGCTGCTGCGTCGTTCCAACGGCATGGAAGAACGTTTGATTCTGTTTAACTCCGCCATTGCGGGCGTAATGTCCGGCTTCATGCAAAACCCTGCAGTCACCGCCCTGTTCCTACCGGTGGCGTCGCGCCTTTCCGCACGTACCGGCATCGTGCTATCGCGTCTGCTTATTCCGATGGCGAGCGCAATCATCATGGGTGGCGGGCTCACGATGATCGGCAATTCGCCCTTGATCATGTTGAACGACTTGTTGCTCTCCGCGAACAGCAATCTGCCTTCAGGTGTTGCATTGCTTGCACCACTACCAATGTTCAAGCCATTGCCGATCGGCATTCTGCTGCTGTCTGCCGGACTGATTTATTTTTTCACGCGCGGAAAGAAATGGCTGCGCGAAGATGAAGACAAGGGCGTCATGCCCAGCACGCCGGAAAGTTATTTCGCGAAATCCTATGGTATTGAAGGCGACGTTTTCGAACTGACGATTACTGCCGAAAGCCCGCTGGTCGGCATGCCGCTCGGCGAAGCAGAAGCCCAGGCAGGCGCACCTTTATTGCTGGCTTTGCAAACAGGCAACGAATCGCGGCTTGCGCCACCGGCAGACACCGTCCTTTGGGTGGGTACGGTATTGGGTGTGATGGGTGAACGCGAAAAAGTCCAAGCCTATGCCCGGGAACATCTGCTGAAATTTTCCGCGCGCCTGCGCGTGCTGGGCGATATATTTAACCCATCGCATGCCGGCATTTCCGAAGCCGTTATTCCGCCAACATCGCATTTTATTGGTCGTACGCAGTCCGACCTGAGATTGCGTAAACGCTTTGGCATTAGCTTGCTTGCTATTCAGCGCGGCAAGGATGTATTTCGCGACGATATTCGCAAACTGCCGATCCGCGCGGGCGATATGCTGGTGTTCCACAGCATCTGGAAAGATCTGGCACAAGCCAGTGAAGCTCGCGATTTTGTGGTCGTTACCGATTACCCAAAAGACGAACACCGCCCGCATAAAATAAATTGGGCTGTTGGGATTTTTGCGGTCTGTATGTTTCTCGCACTTACCGCAATTGCACCGCTTTCTCTCACGCTGATGGCCGGTGCTGCCGCAATGATTTTAAGCGGCGTACTGAACATGGATGAAGCTTACGCTTCGATCAGCTGGAAAACCGTTTTCCTGATGGCCTGCCTGATCCCACTCGGCTGGGCGATGGACTCGACCGGTGCTGCGAACTGGCTAGCGCAGCATACCTTGGAAATTTTCGGTAACCAGACGCCGATATTCGTTTTCCAAATTGCGATTTGCCTGCTCACTACTTTATTTGCGCTGATCATCGGCAATGTCGGCGCGACCATCATCATGGTCCCGATTGGTATCAACGTGG
>JBDTTC010000105.1:0-3970 GCA_039930825.1 Arenimonas sp. | reverse complement strand
CAAACGAAGTATGAAACCGGGTTACGCGGGTATCGAAAATGCTTTGTTCTATCAGGACAATACCCGCATGTTGTATGGCGATGGCGCCGCTGCAATTGCGGAGTTAATTTCGGAATTGAAAGCTCTGGATGGCGGACACTGAATTAAGAAATCCCCGCCATGCATAAGCGGGGCTTTCTTGCGCGTTAATTCGTTACTCATCTGCCCAAGCCAGCAAGTAAGTCCGGACCATCGTCATGTCTTGTGTCGGCTTTATGTGTACCCCGTATTTCGCGTCGATGTTCCGGACAGCCTGCTTCTGGTTTAGCGATGCCGAACCCAGCATCGCGATTACGACCATTTGTTCGCGTAATGGATCGGCAAGATTAGGGTTGTTCGAATTAAGGACTTTAAGAGCAAAACTCTTCATCCGGACCGGATCACGCTGCGCAGTTGCCTGATAGGTTTGCATGATGTCGGATACCAAGGGTAGTTGTTGATTGTAAAGCCAGCCGGTTTGTATCCATATGTTTTCAACATCGCTTGTCGGCACCAGGCCAATACTCATTCTTGCTAATTCCGATAATCCGTCACTCCAACTGTGAAGCTCGTCTTGGGTGATTGTTGCATTGGATTGCTGTAGCGTGATCTCGATCAATTTCGCTACATTCGGAGCCGCATTCTGGATGCTGTCCATTCGAAATGATTTACTATTGAAAGAATCGACAATGGAGCACGCGATTTTGTGTCTGCGCTGGAAGCGTGAAGACTCGATCGGAATAAGGTCTGCCTTGCAACTTACCGGGTTGCGTTTGTCGAGCATGTCGAGTAACGGCAATCCATTATCGACAAGCGTAGGTAAAAATGTCGCAGTATCACCCATGAATCTACTGCGCGGCGCTTCAAGTGCTAGAACCGGATGGTAGTCGGAGTTGCCGGTGGCACCCATTATTTTTACGAAATTCCTCAACACCTTCTCGCTGCCGATGCGACGTAATTGGAAGCCCTCGATATTTCCTAACCCTACGCGCGGTAGCTCCTGCTGCAATTCTGCAGACTGCAGTTTTGAGTAATCTAATCTAGGAATCGCAGATTTGGAGGCAAGAAAAAGAATATCGAAATCATTGGTGAGGTAAACCTCGACATGCGGGTAGGTTTTCAAAAGTGCAGATACCATTTTTGCCAGTAGCTCGTCACTGATTTCATACGACTGCATCCACTGCAGCAAAACACCTTTGTCTTCAAGGTGATTTCCTAGAAACAGGTAGAACTCGTCAGTGAACAAACTTGCTACGCCACTGACCCAAGGATTGGAAGGCTCGGAAATGATGATGTCGTATTTCTTGGCGCCGGTAGAAAAATAAGTGCGGGCATCTTCAATGATTATTTTCGAGCGCGGGTCAGTGTAGCCCCGTTCGACACGAGTGCCAAAAAGTTTGGCGCCTTCGTACATTGCCGGTTCGATTTCAACATTATCCACACGCAATAGTCTCGGGCTTCCTAGGATAGTATGGGTAGTGAGGCCGGAACCCCAGCCGATAATTCCTACAGTCTTGGGGTCCGAGTGTGTCGCCAATGGCAATGCAGCCATCATGAGCATGGTAGCTTCATCGGAACTCGGACCTTGGTTGAGTGCTAGCGACATGCTGGCATCTGGTTTGCCGTTTGTGGCAATGAATGCCGAATTGTTTTTTGGCGAGTAAATAACGCTGATAGTCGATGTTTTTCCGTCTCGCAGATAGGCAACTTCAACAATGTTTGGATCGAGCATTTTGCCTGTACGGAAGACACCGGAAACCTGGGCGATTGGATCGGGCTTGCCGAACTGAATAGTGATGACCAGGACGGCCAGACCAGCAATGCCGCAAATGGCTGGTAAACGTCTCGCTGGACCGACCCATATAAATTGCAGGAGTAAAAGTCCCAACACCAAATCGCCAGCAGCGGCCAAGGCCAGCGACAGATTCAACCCGATCGCCGGCACTAGTACGTGTACTGTTAGCAATACGCCGATAATGGCACCTGCCGTATTTGCAGCATATATTTTTCCGATTGCCGACTCGCCATAACCGGCCCGCAACAAACCCATTGTGAATAACGGTAGTGTCATGCCGGCAAAAAATGCGGCGGGGAACATAACCAATAAAGCAATGGCCGCGCTGCCAAGGTTGTAAAGGCTGTAGCCCTGCGAATCATGTGCCAGGTTATTGGTCAGCCATCCGACCCAGACAAACGAGTTGGCGAAAACAACTGCCGACAATAGGGCTGTCAATCCCATGCCTACCTGTGCCAGGCCGGCGTAGCGTATTGCATCACCAAGACGGTTACTGTTTCGCGAAATCCACAGTCCGCCAAACGCTAGCCCCAGTATGAATGCCGACAGCATTAATTCGAACGAATGCAGTGTTGTACCTAGTGCTTGGTTGAGTAGTCGTACCCAAACAATTTCGTAGGCGAAAGAGGTCGCGCCAGTGAAGCCGGCAGCTAAGTAAATCAGCAGGCTAAAGTTGGGTTTCGCATATTCACCGGCAGCTGAAATGACCATCGGTACCGCAACATTAATCGTCTCGGCCTGGTTCGGTTCCCGGGATGCAAACCAAGCCCCGAGGGCGACAATGATATTGAGCACGCCCGCAACAGCCATCGCTCCGGGCATTCCTATTTCCGGCAATAAAAAGAAAGTAGCTATTAGCGCGCCGATCGCGGCACCGAAGCTGTTACTGAAATACAGGCCACCGAGAGCCTTCCCCGCTTGCTGACAGTCCGCACGGATAAAACCAGCACTCAATAAGGGAAAGGTCATGCCCAGAAGCACGCATTGCGGAAAAATCAGTAACGAAGCAGTCGCCCACTGATAAATGTGGGCGCTGTTTTCCGATAACTGGGGAAGTATCGAATCCTGGCTAAGGCTGGAATAGGCGACAAAAATACTGTGAAAAAGAATGCCGAATATTCCGATAACTGCTTCGATGATTGCATAGGCGCCGATCGGATTTTTCCATGCGCTGCTTTTTTTACTGGCAAGCCAGGCACCGACCGCCATAGACCCCATGAATATCGCTAGAACTAGCGTTTGTGCGTAGGCGGCATGCCCTAACGTGAGTCCGAGATAGTGGCTCCATACCGACTGGTAAATTAATCCCGAGACTCCGGAAAAGGCGAACAGTAAAAGCAGAGAAGTAGAGCGACGAAATGTATGCATGGAAATCCCATTTCAAACAAAGATGGCGATAGAATTCTGGGTGCAGGAATGATGGCGTAGTTGATGCGCCGTCGATCCAATTGACAGTTGAAACACCATCGAAAATCGGGTGTCGGCAATCAAAAACGTTTGCTGAAGCCAAGCCAGAGCATAATGAAAATTGACAGGCTGAGCCATAACAGGTCGCTCGCTGACAAACGCAGATGGGTGAATTCCCATACAAGAACCGATCCGACCAGTTGTGCGGCATCGACGGGAAACAGACCCATGGCCAGACCGAAAGCGTTGGCTGCAATGAGCCATTGGCTAAATACTAAAATAATCACAGTGCCGGAAAATATGGCTAGGAAACGGAACCACCCCGCACCTATTCCGGTAAAGCGCAATAATAATGCTATATCCAATACCGACAATAGCGCCATCCAAGTGCAGGGCCCGTTGCGCCAGACCGCAATGCCCAGCCACAGCCCCACCATTCCGGCGACTCCCAAGCACCAGACCAGGCTTGGCCAGCCCCAATAAACCCATAACTTAGGTAATTTTTCCGACAAAACGCCGTCCCAGCATCAACAAACGCTAAAATAGCCGATATCAGAATATTGCGATAGGAACTACGTGAGCTATTCCAGAACCAGTGAGCCAATAAAATTCGAACGCGATTGTGCCGCAGTACTTGTGCCGCAGGGTGAGAAGGTAACTTTGCCGGCGGGTAGTGTTGGCTATATCACGCAGGCCCTAGGTGGCTCATTCACCGTATTTGTCGAAGGGAATTTATTTCGGATTGCCGGT
>JBDTTC010000104.1:0-11950 GCA_039930825.1 Arenimonas sp. | reverse complement strand
GGAATCAGATCAGCACAAAACACGACCCCACCGCTATTATCGGCACCAAGGATTTCTGCCAACATTAAGCCAGGCGTATGACCTTGGCTGTAATGGAAACGAACAGACTTGCCCAATGCTTTCGAGTATTCACCTTCGACAATTTCCAAGCGACCGCTTTGTTCTAGCAGAGGAACCAGCTCGGGAATAAAACTCGCACGATCACGAGCATGCGGTTTTTGCGCACGCAACCAGCATTCTTTGCTGACCACAAACACTGCGTTTGGAAATAACAAAGTAAGCGGTTTGTCGGCCTGCCACGAACTTAACAATCCACCCGCATGGTCAAAATGCAAATGCGAAAGCACCACAACATCGATATCGCTATCGGAAAAACCTGCCAGATGCAGCGAGTGCAACAACACATGCTCTGCTTCCTGTACGCCGAAACGTTCGCGCATTTTCGGATCGAAAAATGCGCCGATTCCGGTTTCGAACAATACGCGTTTGCCATCCAGGCCATCCGCCAGCAAAGCGCGGCAGGCCAGCGGAATACGATTTTCCGCATCGGGAATAATCCATTTTTCCCACATCGCCTTCGGCACGTTGCCGAACATCGCGCCGCCATCGAGTTTTTGCGAATTGCCCAGTATTGACCAGAGTTTCATGCGTTATCCAGACTAGGTTTTTTTTATGTTGCGTATATTGAAATACAGAACAAATGATGGGCCGCCTGCTTTCTCGGATTTTGCTTCAATGACAAAACCGTCATCGTCCGGATTCAGCTTTACCTGTCCGGTGACATCTGGCATCTGGGCTTTTCCGGACCAGGCCTGCTTCCAGCCTCGCACGCTTATCACCGGCATATTTCCTGCGCCGACCGTCAGTCTCGCATGGGTAACTGCCGCTGGCTCCGGTGCAACAATATTTGCGCCGGCTTTGTCGGTAAGCGACTTGAACGGCACCGAAAACAATGAACGTTCGTCACCTTTAATATCGAAAGTCCAATTGGTAGTTCCCATAGTGCCATCGTTATCGACACGGACGCGATCGAGCTGTAAATCCAAGCTTCGGTTTAACTGTTTTGCAGGCAGAGAATTAACCGACGGAAGTTCCACGACAGACCCTGCCTGTGGCTCTGCACCTGCTGCAGGCGCTGCATGTGAAACTATCGCGGCAGCAGATTTATCATTTCGCACATTGACATAAACCGTCGTCAGCGCTGCGGTTAAAGCAGCCAAGCCGGTGAGTATGCTTGGCGTATGCGCGACCCAATGTTTTTTAGTTTCTTCGCCTGACATGCTTACCTTTTAAACTTTGCAAAAATATGGACAGAAAAAACTGAATTGCTATTTGCTACAGCGTCATCTAATTTTTCGCTGGCTCTTTCGGAACCACTATCGCAGACCCAACCTCATTACGCGGATCGGCACCGCCATTCAATTTATTGCTGCGTACATCCCAATCCACGGAATGCATTAATGTTGTCCATTTCGTCGGGCTCACCGTTACCTTGTGCCCCATCGCTTCCAGTGTTTTCAAAGTTTCCGGCATGAGTGCATTAGGTTCGGTAAAAATTTCATCGGGTAAATACTGATGATGAAAACGCGGAAGTGCGACGATCTGCTCGGAGCTTAGGCCTTGCTCGATTCCGAGCATGCCGAGTAGCACCATCGTGATGATGCGGCTTCCGCCTTTACCGCCCAATACCGAAATTTTATCTTTGCCGATCATGAAACTCGGCGTCATCGAACTCAGCATGCGCCTACCAGGCGCAACGGCATTCGCATCGTAGCCAAGAACGCCGAAAGCATTCGGGGTTCCAGGACGCAGGGCAAAATCATCCATTTCGTCATTCAGCAGAAAACCGGCGCCATCCACTACCATTCCCGAACCGAAAGACAGGTTCACGGTCTGGGTGGCAGCAACCATATTGCCGTCACCGTCAATAATCGAAAAATGCGTGGTGTTCACACCTTCCAAAGGCGGGTTTGCACCCGGCAGCATTGAACTAGGCGTCGCCTTGTCCGGCAGGATTGAAGCGCGTAAACCTGCGGCGTAATCGTCACTGGTCAAACGCGCAATCGGCATCTTCACAAAATCAGGATCACCAAGATACAAAGTACGGTCGCGATAAGCACGACGTAGAGCTTCGGTCACGATATGTACACGGTGGGCTTCATCAAGCTTGCCAATATCCCAGCCTTCGAGCATCTGCAGTATTTCTGCCAAGACAACACCACCTGATGATGGCGGCGGTGCAGTCACGATGTCCCAATCACGGTATTTGAAACGGATTGGAGCACGTTCCTTAATGGTGTAACCGGTTAAATCCGCTGCACTCCAGTTACCGCCATATTTTTTTACATCGGCAAGTATTTTTTGTGCAGTCTCGCCGCGATAAAAACCCTCGTTGCCTTTTGCTGCCAACAGTTCCAGGGTATGCGCCAAGTCTGGCTGCAATAATTTTTTGCCCAATTCGAGGCCACCGCCATCGGCAAGAAAAACTTTTCGACTTCCATCGTAACGCGCCATCACGTCCTTGCGATCGGCATATTGGAGAGCAATGCGCGGATAGATATCAAAACCAGTACGCGCGATGCGAATGGCCGGTGCCAATGAAATCGACAAAGGCAAACGTCCATAGCGTTTCGACAAATGCACCAGACCGGCAGGTAAGCCGGGAATGCCGGCCGACATCGGACCGTTCTCGGCCTTGTCACGATCAAGCTCGCCATTGGCATCAAGATACGCGGCAGGTGTTGCGGAAGCCGGTGCGGTTTCACGTGCATCGATCATCACATCGCGGCCAGTCTTGGCATCATGCAAAAGAAAAAAACCGCCACCACCAATACCCGAACTGACAGGCTCGACTACCGAAAGCACCGACGAAACGGCGATTGCCGCATCGAAAGCATTTCCGCCTTTCGCCAGAATTTCATGGCCAGCCTGCGTTGCCAGGAAATGGGCAGACGAAATAGCAGCCGCCGATGGTTTTATTTTAGTCTGGTTATTTTCCGTTTTAGCTTGAACGCCAAAACTCGATAACAGACATACGATAAGGATAAAACGCTTCATGCTGCTGCCTCTTGTTGGAGCCTTGAAAGCTTAGCTAGTAATTGCTCATCGTTTTCGACATGGTCCGGGTCTTTGTCGATGCATTCGACGGGACAAACCACAATACATTGCGGCTCATCAAAATGACCGACACATTCAGTGCAGCGATCCGGATGGATGACATAAATCGATTCGCCCTGCGTGATGGCCTGATTCGGACAAGCCGGCTCGCATACATCGCAGTTCACGCAAAGCTGGTTGATAATAAGTGCCATGGGTTTATCCAAAAAAAACCGCGCAAGTACTGCGCGGTTTTTCTATCGATTACTTTGCTTCAACAAACACAAGTTGTGCGCCGGCAGCTTCGACGGCAATTTTTACGCGCTCGCTATCATCTGTCTTGCCGATGAATAAAACCTTCGAGTCTTTCAATGCGTCTTTCGGTGCATCGGCGAATGCTTCAACCACCAAGTCAGCCATGGTCTTGCTGTCAGGCGAACAAAAAACCAGCATATTGCCCGGCAACACAGTACGCTGCACTGCCAGATTGACCACTTCCATTTGGCGGCTGTATTTGCTGGCTGTCAGATTGTCTTTCTGATCCGGTTCCATACTGGCACGCGGCAGGTAATAGGGAATCAGCTGACCCTGCGTCTGAGCTTGATATTGGGCAGAAAGCAAGCCGCAATATTTGCGCCAGGATTCATCTTTGCTGTCTTTAGGCGCCGCGAGGATATCTTCCGACAGCTGAACTCCGCCCGCCGTCTCGCCGCCTTTCTTGCCACAGCCTGATAGCAGCAAGCTTATGGTTATTAGTGAAACGATAAATCCTGTGCGTAACATGTTCTTACCCCCGTTTTGTTGTCCCAATTAAAATTTTACTGTTGCTTCCATTTCGTTGCCAATGCCTTGGCGACAGCTGGATGTACAAAACCCGAAACATCACCACCGAGGCGCGCAACTTCCCTAACCAGGGTCGAGGAAATAAAACTATGCTGCTCCGCCGGAGTTAAAAAGAGGGTTTCAACATCCGGAATCAAATGCCGGTTCATGCTTGCGAGTTGAAACTCGTATTCGAAATCGGACACTGCACGCAAACCACGTAACAGCACACCCGCACCGACTTCATGAACGAAATGTGCCAGCAATGTATTGAAACCGCGCACTTCGACATTTGTGCAATGGGCCAAGGCAATCCTGGCCAGAGAGACGCGCTCCTCCAGCGGTAAGGCCGGCCCTTTACCGGGACTTTCAGCAATCCCGACGATAATTTTTTCAAACAAGACTGCCGCCCGATTTATCAAATCAATATGACCATTGGTTATCGGGTCAAAAGTTCCGGGATACACCGCAATACGGCTACGTGCAGGGGTCATGCTGATTGCTCTGGTGAACTACCCGACAGTGTAGCAGTGTCATGCCTGAACAGCCGATACCAGACTTCGCGAGTACTGCCTTCGCGATAAAGTTGGTATGTACTTGGCACTTCAACCCCGTTGGAACGACCGGTTTCTACATAGACCCAGGCCGAATCTGCCAGCCAAGGACCAAGCAGCGGAAGTACCCGCTGCGCATAATCGGTTCCGAATGGCGGATCGATGAAAACCAGATCGAATCGAGTTGTTGCCGGTCGTCCGAGCCAGGCGAAGCTGTCGCTGGTTTCCACATTGATATTGTCGGCCTTCAGTCGATCTGCCGTTTCTCTCAATGAATTTGCCAGCGCCGGAACTTTATCCAGCAACACGACTTCGGCTGCCCCGCGCGATGCAGCTTCAAAGCCCAAAGCTCCAGTGCCTGCAAAACAATCCAGAACTTTGCGTCCGGCAATATGTGACTGCAACCAATTAAAAAGTGTTTCACGCACCCGATCGCTAGTCGGCCGCAAACCGGGATAGGTTTCTACCGGTAATTTCGAGCCTCGCCAATTCCCGGAAATAATGCGGACTTGTCCAAGCGGTGCTTTATTCATCGGGAATCTGGTCGTGAATGTTAAGATTGGCTCTATTGTCCGCGATTGAATGAAGCAATGTTTGATTTTTTCAAGAAAAAACCCGTAAGTCTCGAATCCGGCAAGACTTTGCCGCAAGAGCCCGTACCGCCAACACCCGCCGTGCCGGCAGCACCAGGAAAATTGGGTTGGCGCGAACGTCTAAAATCCAGCCTGTTTGCGGTCGGCATCGGCGGCCTGTTCGCGAAGAACCCAAAGCTAGATGAAAATCTACTCGATGAAATCGAAACCGCCCTGATTTCGGCCGATGTCGGCGTCAAAGCCACGACCGAAATTGTGCAGAAATTGCGCCACGGCATGAAGGTGCATGAATTTTCCGACGCACAGGCGCTATTAAAAACCCTGCGCCAGGATTTATTGAATATTTTGCAGCCAATCGCAAAACCGCTTTCTTTCGATGGTGTAGAAAAACCGTTCGTCATTTTAACCGTCGGCGTTAACGGTGTCGGCAAAACAACCACGATCGGGAAACTGGCACGCCGTTTTCAAAACGAAGGCCGCAGCATGATGCTGGCCGCTGGTGACACCTTTCGTGCTGCAGCAGTCGAACAACTGAAGGTCTGGGGCGAACGTAACAACGTCGTGGTCATTGCGCAAGGCCAGGATGCCGACCCGGCATCGGTGACTTTCGATGCCCTGCAGGCTGCAAAAGCACGAGGGTTCGACGTTTTGATTGCTGACACCGCCGGTCGCCTTCATACACAGGCAGGATTGATGGCCGAGCTCGGTAAAATTCGCCGCGTGTTGGGCAAGCTAGATGCAAACGCACCGCATGAAGTACTGATGGTGATCGATGGCACTACCGGACAAAATGCGATCAACCAATTGCGTGCATTTCATGCCGCCGTCAATGTGACTGGCTTGGTGGTAACGAAGCTGGATGGCAGTGCCAAAGGCGGCGTCTTGTTTGCACTTGCGCGGGAATTCAATATTCCGATTCGCTTCGTTGGACTCGGTGAACAATTAGAAGACCTGCGCGTGTTTGATCCGGAAGCATTTGTCGACGCCCTGCTGCCGGAACATATCGACGGATGAGCTTAAGCAAACGCGCGCGACGCATCTGGATTTTCCTGATCTGCTTTGGTTTTCTCCTCGCCATCGGCGCGTGGTGGGTGAACAAGCAACTGGAGCCAACGACGTTAACGCATACCGTGCTCGGCAAAATCGGCAAAGAACTGAATTTGAAGTTTGAATTCGACGGCTTGCCAAGCTATGCGATGAAACCGGAACCCCGATTAGTATTGCCGAACTTGCGGGTCATCAATCCAGTCGACAACAAGGTTTTCTTGAGCGCGAAACGAGTCGAAATATCTTTACCCTGGAGTACGATTCTTGGTGATACGCCGCATATCACTCGCATTGCGGCTGATGATCCAGCCCTGAATCTTCCCGGGCTGCAAGCTTGGCAAGCCACGCGCCCGGCAAGCCCTTTCGAGGTCCCCACGTTTACCAGCGGACTGGAAATTAATAACGGCCAGCTCGTTGATGCGGGCTTTTCGGTCACTAAAATAAATTTATCCTTGCCCCATCTCGAAAACCTGCGTCCGATCAAGGCAAAGGTCTCCGGCGTTTTCCATCAGGAAAAAACCACGGTTAGTTTTGACGGCCTCCTGAACATTGCGAAAGCCGGATTGAATTCGGAATTTACGCTTGAAAGCAAAGGTGAACTGAGTCTTGGCGACAAGCCACTTCCCTATCAAATTAAAACTGCCGGCAACTACGCAAGCCTGGAAAAAAGTTTTGATATCAAGAGCAAAACACTTAGCTGGATAAGTGAGTCGCCGCTGCCAAATTTGCAAGCAAGCCTGAATCTTAGCCTTGGTGACTCACTCAAGCTGAATAGTAAGGGCACCCTCGCAGAGTGGCCAAAGGATTGGCCGGTATTGCCTGCACCAATGAATCATCAAACAAAAAACATTCCTTATGAATTAAGTTATTCGGGCAAGACAGATTTTTCCGACACCCTTGCATTAAAACTTTCCATCGATACGAGCCAATTTAATAGCACACTGGAAATCGCCGAAATTCAGCACTGGCTTGAACAAAAAGACGGCTCTCCGCTGCCGCCGCTGAATGGCAAATTCGATACACCCAATATCGAGCTTGATGGCGTAAGCCTGGAAGGAATCAGCATCGAAATCTCGCCGGATGCAGTCAAGTAATGTTCGCCGAAACTTTGCTGAGCTGGTTCGATAAAAACGGCCGCCATGATCTACCTTGGCAACATCCGCGCGCGCCATATCGGGTATGGCTTTCCGAGATCATGTTGCAGCAAACACAAGTCGCCACTGTTATTCCCTATTTTGATAATTTTCTCCGGCGATTTCCGGATTTGAATTCACTCGCGCAAGCGCAATCAGACGACGTAGTTACCTTATGGGCAGGGCTTGGCTATTACACGCGTGCAAGAAACCTGCATCGCACGGCGAAAATCTGCCTCGAAATTCACGATGGCAAACTGCCCGCTACACTGGACGAACTAGTCGCACTGCCAGGTATTGGCCGTTCCACTGCAGCGGCCATTTTGTCACAGGCACATGATCTTCCTTTTGCCATTCTCGATGGCAATGTAAAACGCACACTGAGCCGTTATTACGGCATTTCGGGATGGCCCGGCTTGCCTGCCGTGGAAAAAGAGTTGTGGGCTTTATCGGAAAAGCTGCTACCCGAAAAAAGCAATGCCGACTACACGCAAGCCATTATGGATTTCGGCGCAACACTATGCACGCGCAGCAAGCCCCGCTGTATGGAATGCCCCTTCAACAAAAGTTGCATCGCGTTTCTTGAAAATCGCGTTGCGGAATTACCGCAGAAAAAACCCGGTAAAAAAATACCCACGCGTCACACCGTCATGCTGGTATTGCTGAATAATAAAAACGAAGTCTTGTTATCACGCCGACCTGCAAAAGGCGTCTGGTCCGGCATGTGGTCGCTACCGGAAGTTACCGATATTAACGAGGCGGAAACTTTATTGATCCAACAGTCAAAAAATGCAGACTCCGGCCATATTGCGTTGCCGGAATTTCAACACACTTTCAGCCATTACCATTTGATGATCAAGCCGTTCTTGTGGCGAGGTCTGCAGGCGAAGCATAGAATTGCAGGGCAAGACGATACTCGCTGGCTAGGTTTGACCGCACTGGCTTCGGTTGGCTTACCCGCACCTGTAAAAAAATTACTTGAATCTTTAAGCACCCAGGATCAAACACTATGAGCCGTATCGTTTTTTGCGTTAAAACCCAGATGGAGACAGAAGGCTTGGGCTTTATTCCCTGGCCGGGAGTACTCGGCAAAAAAGTATTCGACAATATCGGCAAGGAAGCATGGCAGAGCTGGCTGGCGCATCAAACGATGTTGATCAATGAAAACCGCTTGTCGCCACTCGACCCAAAACATCGCGCCTATCTTGAAGGAGAAATGGAAAAGTTCCTGTTTGGCGATGGCGCCGAAAAACCAGCGGGTTATGTAGTACCTGAAAGCTGATCGTTTTCATCGGGCGATCCATGCGTCGGCCTACTTTCTGCCGCCGTTCTCTTTCTCGGCTTTTCTAAGTCCAACCACATCGACCGGACGTATTCTAATCATCTTGCACCAGCCACCATCGCGCAGATCAAGATAACCGTTACGGGTATCCAGATCATTGACGTTGTTATCCAGACGGATGGTGATTTCGTGATCGAGATTACGGCATGAATCCGATTTCTCCAGATCCACCAAATAGGCTTTGCTCCGTGTATGCCAAACAAGCACGGCAATGTCTCCCAGTGGTTCCCAGTCATAAGCTTTTCGTGGCAAACCGAAACGTACATAAGGAACCGACTCGCCCGCAAATTGTGTGACCTGAGCCAGACGTGCCGAATAATCATGTTCTTTTGCCATACCTGTCGAATAACACATGATGGAAAATAATAAAGCCAGTAAGGGCAGCAATAGACGATTCATCGCAATCTCCATGATTTTCAAGCAATAACAGCACCATACTCCCTCCATGATTCAGCGCCAAGCATCAACGTATCACGCATTCACCACGGATTTAGACGTCTGAATGACTTGCCAAAAATGCCTAGCGCCGGTATCATTTGCGGCTCGTCGTGAAACTGTCCGGCGTGCGCAACACTTAGGCCAGATAGCTCAGTTGGTAGAGCAAGGGATTGAAAATCCCTGTGTCGGGGGTTCGATTCCCTCTCTGGCCACCATTTAAATCAGTACTTTATCCGAACCGCAAAAGCTGCGGTTTTTTTGTGTGTGACTGAATTGTGCCTTCAATGCGGCTCGCCGCACTGCGTAAATGATCCGCTGCTAAATGGGCATACCGCAACACCATGTCATAGCTCGACCAACTACCTAATTCCATGAGCTCTTGCAACGGTGTCCCACTTTGCACATGCCACGATGCCCACGTATGGCGTAGGTCGTGCCAACGAAACGTTTTCTCTATTCCTGCACGTTCAATTGCACGCTTCCATGCATGAGTCGAACAACGATCAACCGGTTTTCCTTGGTAGGTAAACACGTATTCCTGATCTCGACCCAAACGCCGACGTAATACTGTCAGCGCGTCCTCGTTTAAGGGAACGCAAGTACGATACGTTGCGTTGCCGAAGACCGGTTGATAACGCAATATGCGCCATATCGCACAAATGTTCGGGCAACTCTTCCAAAAGTCGCCGTGCTTCTTCGTGCGAGAGGAAGCGAATATGTTGCTTCGGTTCTCGGTAAAGCCGAACTTTAGGAATGTGATCCACCCACTCCCATTCGTCCTTTGCTCGTCGCAAGATGGAACGAATCAGTGCCAAGCTACGATTGGCAGTGCTGGGGCTGGAAGAACTCGCCTTGCGCTCTGCAATTTTTTCGATCACTTCTCGCGTCACCTGATGCAACATCAAATGACCCAAGTAGGGATCTAGCCATCGTAACTGTGCAATATCTTTTTCGTGCGATCTTTTGTGGCACGTCTCCTTTATCCACCTCACTGCAGCTTCAGGCCATGCTCTATTTGGCTTCACTCCTAAACGCTGTTGCTCCCAATATTTGACCTTTTGACGATCTAAATATTCTTGAGCGTGCGTCTTGTTGCTAGTCCCAGTAGATTGGCGTATTCGCTCACCGTGCGATGTGACGAAGGTGATCCACCAGACATCTCCGCGTTGGTATAACCCCATGTAGATTCCTCCACGTTGGAGCCACTTAACGGCGCTTGCCGTTGAGAAGCGTAAAGCCGATCGAGATAGTGAGCAAGATCTTCTTCGAGAAAGACCCAACGCTTCCCGGGCTTGGCCGCCTTAAGGCGGCCTTGTCGCGCGTGCAGGCGCAAGACGGCCGGTGACATATGCAAGAACGTGGCCGCTTCAAAAAGGTCCAATGTGCGCATGATTTACTCCTTGTCATCGTCTTTCATCCGAACGTTGTAACGGCGAGCTTTAGCACGAGCTTTGCGCTCCATGTATTGCGCAAGGTTACGTTGCTCATGCGCCTCGGGCCGATCAAAATGCACATGCAAAGCCTGTAAGAATTCTCCTAATCCTTCATCCACATTGGCGATTCCTTCCCGCGCCATAAACGAGCTCAAACCCCAGACGCCTGCTTTGAAAATAGATTCATCTCGCGGTGGTCTTGTTCTATCGGCTCTAACCAACGGCGATGCTTCCGGCGATACATCCCAAACCGTCGCCAACGAATCCCATATCGGATGGACAGGCCAGCGACTCCGCGTGTCGTCTTGCACCGAAGGAATGCACAAACGTAACCACTCGGTTGTTAGATAGCGCCACAACGACCCTAGCAGCGGGCCCGATTCCGACGCGGCGATTTTCAGACTATCCGGCAGACCTTCGCGTCTGACCTGGAATTCCATACGCCATACCGTCTGTCCTTCCTGCCAGCCTTGCGCAGCCCAAAGGGGTTTCAAATAGTCTTTGCCCGACTTCACTATTTCTTTTGTCTTATCGTACAAACGAGCACTGACTTCGTTACCGGCTCCGAATGTAATTCCCGTCACTGCGTCCCGATCTTCATGAATATCACGCTTTTTGCAGCGCTTCACCCAGTGACTTCCGGGCAAGGCTGTCACATCTACGTCCGTCATAAAATCTACGAATAGGTCGATTCGACTGATAATCGACGGGCCTGTAACTTCCCCGAACTCGGGCAGTTGCCGATCTAGGGTCTGCATGGCGGAATCAACCCCAACCGCGGTTAAGTACTCGCTTCGAATTTGCACGTGCGCCAAGGGTAAGATGTTGGCCGTCGCATTGGATAGTTCTATCCGAAACCAATTGTCCTCGAGAACAAAAGCAAAGCGACCCCTGCCTCTTGGCAAGACTGTGAATAAAGTATCACCGTTATAGTACGTAGCATGCGACTGGATTTTTTCATCGAAACTCTGCGCGGAGTCTTTTAGTTCCTGCAGGACAAGAGCTACCTCACGATCCAGATTGCCCGGATATGACAAGTACAGACTATCGACGCCGTGCCTTAAAGGAATAATGCAGTTTGCGGGTGCTGTGATACAGGCTGGCGCACCCGTCCATCCATCCGTCGCCCTCCCCTCCACCGGGGGGACTCCGTCGTCGGAACGGGCTTTTTCGTCTTTGGTATTCATTTACTTTCCTAAGTCATCACTCGAGATTGAGTGATAGGAAAGTTATGCGTTACTTCATAGAAAGCCGACCAACTAAACTTTGATTTTTAGTTTCCAGACTCTTTTCGCCATTTACGAAAAAGCATGAATAACGCTTTTTTGGAATCTTTGTGTTCTCCGTCATTGCCGTAAATCTTGAGTCCATTAACCAACAGATTGAAGATTTCATCTTGAGAACAAGTTTCAAATGCTTTCTGTTCTCTCAGCAAGCATTCTGCCCAGCGAAGCTCCTGATAAGGCTGACGCGTTTTGTGTGGCCCATTGCC
>JBDTTC010000103.1:0-6139 GCA_039930825.1 Arenimonas sp. | reverse complement strand
GGCCAACTCGCCGAATCGGGCATCGCCATTGCCATGAATCCCGGTCCATCGAACGCGCGTCGCTGGGTTGGCATGGTGCTTGATAATTCGATGATGGCGGCCACCATGTACTTTCTTGGTGAAGTGGCTGCTCCCATTTACGTGGTTTATTTGTGGGTCACGATTGGCAACGGCCTGCGATATGGAAGGAATTTTTTATACGCAGCTATCGCATGTGCTGCAGCTTCATTTCTTCTGGTAATTCAAACAACTGCTTTTTGGAAGGCGCATGACTACTTGTCCTACGGTTTGCTGGTAGGTCTGATTGCCATCCCTCTTTATTTGGCTTCATTGCTGAGTGCGTTGACGACCGCCGTCGATGAGGCTCGCAGCGCAAATGCAGCGAAAAGCCGTTTTCTCGCGACGATGAGCCATGAGTTGCGTTCGCCGCTGAACGGTATTATCGGCATGTCTGAATTATTGTCTGCAATGAAACTGACTGCCGAGCAGCGCGAATGTGCCGACGTTATACAGACATCGGCACAGACTCTGGCGATGTTGGTTGAGGATGTTCTCGATATTTCCGCAATCGAGGCTGGTAAATTAAAACGTCAGGATGCCAATTTCAGTTTACGCGATTTGGTTCGGCGCCTGCGCACAATGCTGGTCCCATTGGCTTCAGGCAAAAACTTGAAGTTCAACATCAATCTTCCAGACACTTTGCCATCACGGGTTCGCGGTGATGGCGGACACTTGCTGCAGATATTGATGAATCTGCTGCACAACGCCATCAAGTTTACCGAGGAGGGTAGTGTCGAGCTGGACATCGCCGAGCAATCTCGCAGCACCGATAAAATCAAGATCCGCTTTTCCGTACGCGATACCGGGATCGGTATCCCCGAATCGCAACTTGAGAAAATATTTCAGGCCTTTGAGCAACTTGATACCGGTCCGACCCGAAGATATGGAGGTACTGGTCTTGGCACTACGATCGCAAAGACGCTGACCGAACTGATGGGCGGAACCATTGGTTTCGAAAACAATACCAAGGCCGGTAGTCATTTTTGGGTTCTGCTGGATTTTGATTTGTTAGGTGCTGAGACCCAGCCACTGAAAGATTTCAAACAGGCCTATCGTGCAGAAAAAGTCGTTGCGATCGATGACCCTTTTGTTCGGCACCGGGCACGCATCAGATCATTGAAAGTATTGGTAGCCGATGATATCGCTGCTAACCGAATTGTCTTGCAGCGCCTGTTGGAACGTGCGGGTCACAATGTTTCATTGGCAAGCGATGGTGAATCCGCGTTGGATCAATTGGCCGATTCGGTATTCGATATCGCATTCATTGATTTGCATATGCCCGGCATTAGTGGCCTTGATGTCATTCGTCAAGCCAAGGTGATGCAGGCAGGTTTAGCGCAGATTCCGATTGTCGCATTAAGTGCAGACGCGACCACGGAATCAATCCGTGATGCCGAAGCAGCGGGCGCAAATTTATTCCTGACTAAACCCATTGTGGTGAACCGATTACTTGACGTAATCGTCGATCTGATCAAGAAGGATATGAGCGGTATGCTCAAACCAGTACCTCAAGTCGATCATCACGAGAGCGGCGGGTTCCGCCCTGAGGCTCTTCGCGAATTGGCTTCAATGAATCTGGGAGAATCATTTCTGAGTCATTTTGTCGAACAATGCCTGCAGGATGCGGAACGATGCGTGACCGAGCTAGAGCAGGCGAGTGCCGTTAGTGACTGGGACCTTGTTCGTGAGAGCGCACATGCGATGAAAGGCATCAGCGAAAATCTAGGTGCCGATACGGTGTCAAAAATCTGCACGCAAATAATGCATGCCAACTCCTCCGAGCTGTCACGTGATTGGCGCAAGCACTTCAAGGCGATTACCCAATCAGTGCATGTGATGACCAAACAAGTCGAGAGCGAACTCAAGCATTTGCTCGCTGCACCTGGGCGCCGTAACGCCCGGCCCAACGAAGACTAGCAACTTGGGAACGATCACTCAGAGAACGACTTCGCGCCTGATTACCTGTTCAGCACCTTGACGGACTTGCGCTTTTACCAGGCGTTCCATCGTGCGCAGGGATTTTTCGCCCAATTGCATCGCAGTATCCACCCAAATTTCGGTAATTCGCATCATTTCCTCAAGTGTGACGTGTTGGCGAACTTTGTGCATTGCTCGACGTGCGTGCGGAATGCGGCGGTGGTTGCGGACGATTTCCTCGACCGCTGCTACGCCTTGTCCGCGTGGCACCAATACATCTACCAGTCCCATTTTGTAGAGTTCATCGCTCGAGTAAATATTGCCGTTCAGCATCAGCTTTTCTGCCTGATACGGACTAACCCGTTGGCACATGAACGAATAAGCGCCCATCCCGGGGTAGAGATCAAAAAGAACTTCGGGGAAGCCCATGCCAACGCCGGATTCGGCTACGAGGGTGTGGCAACTTAACGCAGCTTCAAAGCCACCGCCAAGTGCATCGCCCTGAACCAGTGCAATGCTGTGGGCACCGACACCCAGTCCAATATGAAAGGCATGAACACCGCGAACACACTGGCGTGCGTAGTGTTCCAGCGCCACGCGGTTCTGGCTTCGAATGGACTGGCAAAACAAGGCCAAGTCTCCGCCCAGATTAAACGTGCTCGCACTCGAGGCCAGTACGACGTGCGGAAGTAATGCCTCCGAGTCATGCTCGGACTGAATACTTAAACGCTCTGCGAGTTGGTTTTGATAGGCAAGAATGTCTTCTACCAACTGTGGTTTGAAACAGGCACGGCCGGGGTTGTCTATCAAATCCGCGTGCATATTGCACCAGTAGACACCTTTATTACGATCTTCCTGTGTGTCCAGGGTGCCGTAGTTGTATTCCCGACGTAACATTTCAATGACGTTCATAACGATCTCCGACTGAGAGTCGCCTGACCTGGGCGCTTTGATCAAACGACTAAGGAATTCAATTGCACGCCCATGTGCGATTCTAGTCCTCTATCGCAGATTCTGTGTACCCAAATAATGCAAAACCCCGACGCAAGTCGAGGTTTTGATTGGATTAAATGCAGCGCCTTGTCTATTGGGTCTTTGGCGCGTCTCTGAGTTCCCGGCGCAGTATTTTTCCGACATTGGTTTTAGGCAGTTCCGTGCGAAATTCAACTAAACGGGGCAATTTATAGCCTGTGAGGTTTTCCTTGCAGAATGCTTTTACCTCTTCAGCGGTGAGCGAAGGATCTTTTTTAACGATCACCACCTTGACTGCTTCTCCGGACTTTTCGTCCGGGACACCAACTGCAGCAACCTCAAGTACCTGTGGCATGGTAGCAATCACGTCTTCAATTTCATTGGGATAAACATTGAAACCCGATACCAAAATCATGTCTTTCTTTCGATCGACAATATAGAAATAGCCGCCGGCATCCATTTTTGCAATATCGCCGGTGTGTAGCCAGCCGTTTTCGTCAATGACCTTCGCCGTTTCTTCCGGACGTTGCCAATAACCATCCATCACCTGCGGACCGCGAATACAGAGTTCGCCCGGTTCACCCAGCGGCACGTCATTGCCATCATCATCGAGCAGGCAGGCATCGGTGGATGGAATAGGCAAGCCGATGGCGCCGTTGTATTCCGCCATATCAAGTGGATTCATACAGGCAGCCGGCGAGGTTTCAGTCAATCCGTAAGCTTCGACAAGGGTTACACCCGTTGCTTTTTTCCAGCGTTCTGCAACCGAACGCTGCACCGCCATACCACCGCCCAGCGATAGATGCATGGTAGAAAAATTGATTTCATCGAAGCCCTTGGTGTTCAACAAACCATTGAAAAGGGTGTTGACGCCGGTAATCGCAGTGAACGGGATTTTTTTAAGCTCCGCGACAAAGCCATCCATATCTCTAGGATTGGTAATCAGATAATTCAGCCCGCCGAATTTCATGAAAACTAGACAGTTAGAGGTCAGCGCAAAAATGTGATACAGCGGTAATGCCGTAATGATGATTTCCTTGCCGGGTTTGACATTGGTGCCTATCCACGCAGATGCCTGTTGCATATTGGCGACCAAATTACGATGCGTCAGCATGGCGCCTTTGGCAACGCCGGTAGTACCGCCCGTGTATTGCAGGAAGGCGATATCGGAAGAGCGAATATCTATGTTTGGCAACTGATGTCCGGAACCGGCAGACAGTGCATCGTTGAATTTAATTGCACCCGGCAGGTTGTAGTCCGGAATCGCTTTTTTAATATGCTTGAAAACAAAATTGATGAGTGGCCCTTTGGGGAAACCCAGCATGTCGCCAACGCAAGTGGTGATGACTTGCTGGATGCTGGTTTCCTTAACGACATCGGCAACGGTATGGGCAAACATCTCCATCACGACGATTACTTTCGCGCCGGAATCGACCAACTGGTGTTTAAGCTCGCGGGCGGTGTACATCGGGTTGGTGTTCACAACCGTCAGGCCGGCACGCAAAACGCCGAAAATGGCAACGGGATATTGAAGAATATTCGGCATCATCAAGGCAACGCGGTCGCCTTTTTTCAGTTTCAAATCATGCAGCAGATAATTGGCGAACTGGGTACTCAGTCGGTCCACATCTGTGTAGGTAATGGTCTTGCCGAAATTCGAAAATGCGGGATTGTTGCTGTACTTATCGCAGGCATTCTTTAATACTGAGACGATAGAAGGGAATTCATCTACATCTATGGTGGCTGGAATATTTTTCGGGTAACTCAACAACCACGGACGATCTTGACTCATGCGAAACCTCTCCCAGTATCACTCGCAACTTCATAAATGCTCACCATACCCATGGGTAGGCTTGCTTGTTACCTCGATTGGAGCATACCCCCAAAGGACTGGCAAGCGAACCATGGGCTTGCTGATGTCACTTCTTGTGACACTTTGTCTAAGTTTAGCTGGGTGCTCAAAACCGGCACCGGAGCAAGCTTTACGCGACACCATCGGTGAACTGCAACAAGCCGCGACGAGCAAAGATGCCAGTGCTTTTTTCGAACATTTTGCGGATGATTTCGCAGGCTCGAATGGAATGGACCGTGACAATTTTCGACGCTACGTGCAGCTGATTTGGCTGCAACACAAAGACATTGGCGTGAATATGGGGCCGTTGGATGTGAAGATATTGGATGATCGGGCCACCGTCAATTTCACCGTGGCCTTGAGTGGTGGGCAAGGCATCATTCCAGACCAAGGTCAGATATACCAGGTGCAAACCGGTTGGCGCTTGGAAGGAGATGATTGGTTGCTGATTTCCGCAACCTGGAAGCCTGTTTTGTAAGCAAAAAATAAAGAGAAGTAGCCCGGGTCATGGCTTCACCTGACCCGGGAATCTCGAACTGCAAGAAATAATTCAGTTTGTCTAGCGAAAAAATACAAAGTGTCAGCTTTGCTGTAAATCTACCCGGGTCTGGCGAAGCCATGACCCGGGCTACATTAGGCGGCTTTTTTACCGGCCAATTGACGCAATACGTAATGCAAAATACCGCCATGACGGAAGTATTCGATTTCCTTTGGTGTTAGCAATAGCACTTGTGCGGTGAAATCGATCGAGCTGCCATCGGCGCGTTTTGCCGAGACATTCGCAATTTTGCCAGCACCATCTTCCAGTCCGGTAATCGAAATCACTTCGTCACCTTTCAAACCAAGTGATTGAGCATTTTGACCGTTGATGAATTGCAATGGCAATACTCCCATGCCAACCAAATTCGAGCGGTGAATACGCTCAAAGCTTTCGGCAATCACGGCTTTTACGCCCAGCAGCATCGTGCCTTTTGCAGCCCAGTCACGTGAAGAACCTGTGCCGTATTCTTTACCGGCCATAACGACCAGCGGCACATTGTTGGCGTGGTACTGCACGGCGGCGTCATAGATTGCTAGTTTTTCGGCACTTGGATAATGGATGGTATTGCCGCCTTCTTCGCCACCCAGCATCAGGTTTTTGATGCGGATATTGGCAAACGTTCCACGTACCATCACATCATCATTGCCACGGCGTGAGCCGTAGGAATTGAAGTCCGTTGGAGCTACGCCACGGCCTTGCAGGTAACGACCAGCCGGCGAATTAGCCTTGATATTACCGGCAGGCGAAATATGATCGGTGGTGATCGAATCGCCAAACAAACCCAGCACGCGTGCACC
>JBDTTC010000102.1:0-1883 GCA_039930825.1 Arenimonas sp. | reverse complement strand
TGTCCAGATGCACGGTTCGCTTGGCATATTCGGCCGCTTTCGGATCATGCGTAACCATGACAATGGTCTTGTCGAAATCACGATTGAGCTCCTGCAATAATGTGAGTACTTCATCGGCTGTTTTACGATCCAGATCGCCGGTGGGTTCGTCGCAAATCAGAATGCTGGGGTCAGATACCAATGCGCGTGCAATAGCGACGCGTTGCTGCTGGCCGCCAGATAACTCATTGGGTTTGTGTTTCGCGCGATCAGCCAAGCCGACCAATTCAAGAGCCACGCTGGCGCGCTTGCTGCGCTCGCTGCCGCTCATGTCATGCAACAGCAGCGGTAGTTCAACGTTTTTTTGTGCTGTCAGCACCGGCATCAGATTATAACTTTGGAAAATAAACCCGACCGTATTCGCGCGCCACGCCGCGAGCTCGTCACTGCCAAAATCGTCGATGCGCTGGTTCTGAACTTTCAACAAGCCCGAACTCGGTGAATCCAGACCGCCGATTAAATTTAGCAGCGTGGTTTTGCCCGAACCTGATGGACCCATCAAGGCAACAAAATCACCTTTTGAAATATCAAGATTGATGCCATGCAAAACTTCTACGCGTTGTTTGCCACGCACATAGGCTTTGGTCAGCGCGCGAATTTCTACCAGGGGTACGTTGTTGTCGATCATTATTTTGCTGCCGCGGCTTTTTCAAGCACTTTGCTGCCATCGCTTAATTTTTCCGATGGGCTCAGTACCAATGTTTCTCCGCCCAGCAAGCCTTTGCTTATCATGATGTCGGCATCGCGTTTATCGCCAACGCTTACTTCTGTTTGTTTGGCAACACCATCATTGATGACGAAGACATAACTTTTACCCTCTTTCTGGATGACGGCTCGCTCCGGCGCCCACACGCCGGTAGGTTTTGGCGCGTCGGCAGAGCGGCTTTCCAGAAAACTCACGCGTACGCCCATGTCCGGCACAATGCGCGGGTCTTTGCTATTCATCGCAATGCGGACTTTCACCGTAGCCTTGCTGCGATCGGCCGTCGGAATGATGGCGATCACTTCAGCAGGAATTTTCCAGTCGGGGTAAGCATTCAATACCGCATCGACCGGCATCTTCGGTTGCACGCGCCCGATGTAGGCTTCATTCACATCGACTTGTATTTCCAGCGAATCCATATCGACCAAGGTACCAATGCCGGTGCGAATGGAACCACCGCCGCCGGAAATGGGCGAAATCATTTCGCCAGGTTGTGCTGCTTTGGTCACAATCACGCCATCGAACGGCGCACGAATGACGGTGTTATCAACGCCATTATTGGAAATGCTTAACTGGTCCTGCGATACCGTCACGCTGCGTTGCAAACTCACCAGGCGTGCTGCCCGTGAATCACGTTCGGCAATGGCGGCATCAAGCGAGGAAGCGGCAACCAGTTTTTTCGCCGCCAATTCACGCTGGCGTGCCAGATTGCGTTCGGCCAATTTTAATTGCGCCTGTGCTTCGGCTAATTGCGATTTGGCCGACGCTAATTGCGATGTGGATAAAGATTGTTGTGCCGATGCATCGGTGGCTTCCAGTGTTGCCAGAATTTCGCCTTCTTTCACGCGCTGACCTTCTTCGATCAACACTTCTTTGACCTTGCCGGTAATCTTGGATGACACCGTTGCTACACGACGCGCAGTGACGTAACCGGAAGCGTCGAGTACCGAAGCAGGGCCGGAATCGGCCGCTGAGCGTGCTTTGGCGGTTTCAACTTCCGTTGGCTTCATCGCTTTGAGAACAAACAGCCCGGCAATGATCAACGCCAGAATACCCAGCACTATCGGCCAGATCCGGCGTTTTTTCTTTTGACCATCAGTGCCACGATTGATGCTGAGTTCTTTCAATAAATCGGCGGGAC
>JBDTTC010000101.1:0-4127 GCA_039930825.1 Arenimonas sp. | reverse complement strand
GAACTCGACGATTTCCGTGGTCGCCGGGATATCCAGTTATTGATCAGACATAGCCTGCCAGCCTGACTTTGCGGGGCCGGCACTGGTACAATAGCGATTCGTATATTTGATAATTAATGAACCATGGAACTTAATCTTGTCCGCCAGCGAATCAATGACTTGAAGTCACGTCTCGATTCGCTCCGGGGGTATCTTTGACTTCGACCAAAAAGTCGAACGTCTTGAGGAAGTAAGCCGCGAGCTTGAAAATCCGGCCATCTGGAATGAACCCGAACGCGCACAGGCGCTCGGCAAAGAACGTTCAAACCTGGAAAAAACCGTTAACACCATTACCGAGAATACCGATGGTTTGGTCGATGCCAGCGATCTGCTGGACATGGCCGAAATGGATGACGATGAAGAAACCGCCAACGCGGTGATTGCAGATATTGAACAGATCGCAGCACGTGTCGATAAACTCGAATTCCGCCGCATGTTTGGTGGCGAATGGGATTCGGCTAATTGCTTTGTCGATATTCAATCGGGTGCCGGCGGTACCGAAGCACAGGATTGGTCGGAAATTTTATTGCGCATGTATTTACGCTTTTGCGAATCTCGCGGATGGAAAACCGAAATCATGGAAGCCAGCGATGGTGACGTGGCCGGTATCAAAGGCGCCACTTTCAAAGTGGAAGGCGAGTACGCTTTTGGCTGGTTAAAAACCGAAATCGGTGTACATCGTCTAGTACGGAAATCGCCGTTCGATTCCGACAATCGCCGTCATACGTCGTTTGCATCGGTATTTGTTAGCCCGGAAGTGGACGACAGTATCGAAATTGATATCAATCCGGCTGATTTACGAACCGATGTGTATCGTTCATCCGGCGCGGGTGGTCAGCACGTTAATAAAACCGAGTCAGCAGTTCGTATTACCCATATTCCAACCAACACAGTGGTCGCTTGCCAAATTGGCCGTAGTCAACATCAAAATCGCGATACCGCGATGAAAATGCTGAAAGCAAAACTTTATGATCTGGAAATGCGTAAACGCAATGCCGAAAGAGATGCGCTCGAAGCGACTAAATCCGATATCGGTTGGGGTAGTCAAATTCGCAGCTATGTTCTAGATCAAAGCCGCATCAAGGATTTACGCACTGGCGTTGAACGTACCGATACCCAAAAAGTGTTGGATGGCGATCTCGATCAATTTGTCGAAGCCAGCTTGAAAGCCGGCCTCGCGGCAGGTTCGGCCCGCACCAGTTAGTTTTTTCATTCACGCAATATATTTCAGGAAGTCACCATGACGGACGAATCACCCTCCATTGATGAAAACCAACTTATTGCCGAGCGTCGCGGCAAATTAAAAAACCTGCGCGAGCAGGGCGTTGCTTTTCCCAATGATTTCCGTCGTGCGCACTATGCCGGTGATTTGCAAGAGGAGTTTGCAGACAAGGATCAATGGACTTCCGAAGCACTCGATGCCACCGGTCGCAGCATCCAGATGGCGGGCCGAATGGTGCTCAAACGCGTGATGGGCAAAGCCAGCTTTGCCCAGATCCAGGATATGACCGGCCGCATCCAATTGTATTTGCAGGCCAGCACATTGGAAGAAAGCTACGAAGCGTTCAAGACCTGGGATATTGGCGACATCATCGCTGTCGAAGGTAGTTTGACGCGCACCAAAACCGGCGAGTTGTCGATCAAAGCGACAAAAATCAAATTGCTGACGAAATCTCTGCGTCCGCTGCCGGATAAATTCCATGGCCTGTCAGATGTCGAGCAGCGTTATCGCCAACGTTATGTCGATTTGATCGTGAACCCCGAAGCGCGTGATGTTTTCGTCAAACGCTCGAAAATCATTTCGGCCATGCGTGGCTGGCTTGATTCGCGCCGTTTTCTCGAAGTCGAAACACCGATGATGCACTACATTCCCGGTGGCGCGACGGCTAAGCCATTCATGACCCACCACAATGCACTGGGTTTGGATTTGTATTTACGCGTTGCACCCGAGTTGTATTTGAAGCGCTTGACCGTGGGTGGCATGGAACGCATTTACGAAATCAATCGTAACTTCCGTAATGAAGGTGTCAGTACTCGCCACAATCCTGAATTCACTATGCTCGAATTGTACGAAGCCTATGCCACGTATTCTGAAATCATGGATTTGACCGAAGGCGTGATTCGCGATGTGGCCAAGCAGGTGTTAGGCACTACTGAGCTGCAATGGGAAGGCAATGGCATTGATGTGGGGCCGCTATTCCGCCGTTGGCCTATGACCGACGCTGTGCTGGAACATAATCCTGAAATTAAGCACGACGATCTTCGCAATGTAGAAATAATGACAGGTCATTGCCAGCGCCTTGGCATCAAGCTCAAGAAAGGCTACGGCTGGGGCAAGATTTTGCTAGAAGTCTTCGAAAAGACCGTGGAGCACACTTTGATTCAACCGACTTTCATCACCGATCATCCTGTCGAAGTCAGCCCATTGGCTCGCGCGAATGATCACGATGCTGAACTGACTGACCGTTTCGAGCTATTCATCAACGGCAAGGAAATCGCCAATGGCTTCTCGGAGCTGAATGATGCCGAAGACCAGGCTGCCCGTTTCCAGGCCCAGGTTGAGCAGAAAGAGGGCGGGGATGATGAAGCCATGCATTTCGATGCCGACTATATCCGGGCCTTGGAAGTAGGTTTGCCTCCCACCGGCGGCCTCGGTATCGGCATTGACCGGCTAGTGATGTTGCTGACCGATTCTGCGTCGATTCGTGATGTTCTGCTGTTTCCATATATGCGGCCCCAGGCGCACTAGGCCTTTGCATATCAAATGCTTACAAAAGCCTTTTCATGTGGGCAGTGACCAGCGTATGCTGGTCAAGACCAGTAAACGGACAGCAACGGAGTTGCCATGCATGTCATGATCGTGGATGACCAAGCGTCGCAAAGGACTTTGCTGCGTAGCATAGTGAAGGATATCAGCGAGACGATTAAAGTTTCGGATGTCGCTGATCCGGTACAGGCATTATTGCTCTCCCAAAAAGATCCACCAGACATGCTGATTCTCGATTTCCGTATGCCGAAAATGGACGGTCTCGAGTTCGTTCGCCGATTTCGCCGCCCTTTGTCGCAGCGCGACATCCCAGTCATTTTCATTTCCGTGGTGAGTGATGCGAATGTACGCGAGGCAGCATTGAGTGCCGGCGTGATTGACTATATCGTCAAACCGATTCAGCCGCTGGATTTCAAAGCCAAACTTAAAAGCCTGATTGAGATGCGGCAGCATCAGGTGTCGCAAAAAAATCGCAGTTATCTACTGGAGCATCAACTCAATACTGCGCTGCGTGACATTGAATACCGCGAACGCGAACTATTCTTGCGGATGGCCAAATTAATCGAAATGCGCGAAGCAAATCCACAGCCGCATTCGGAAGTGCTTTCCTCGTATGCCGTTTCACTGGCAGAAGCCATGGGACTTGCGGAAGATGAGGTCCGAAATATTGCTAATGCTATCTTGCTGCATGATATCGGCAATGTTGCGATACCCGATTCAATTCTCAATAAGCCCGAGCCGCTAAACAAGCAGGAACGCAGTGTGATGCAATCGCACACTGTCCACGGCCATAGTGTTTTACATGGCAGTCGCAACCACCTCTTCCAGATGGCGGCCGATATCGCGCTAAGCCATCACGAGCACTGGGATGGTTCCGGTTATCCGCAGGGGCTGCAAGGTATCGAAATACCTGTCGCTGCGAGAATCGCGGCGGTTGCCGATATGCTGGACGCATTGACCAGCCGGCGTAGTTATCGTGATCCCTACGGTTTCGATGAATCGATCGGCATCATACAGGCGGCGGCTGGAGTAAAACTTGATCCAGAAATCGTCAATCTGATGATGACTCGTAAAGCGGATTTATTGGCGATCTACAATGCAGTTCAAGATTTAAAGCCGAAAGCGCACTAAATCCAGGCGGACCCAATGTCGAGCCATCTGCAAGTACTAGCCAAACTATTTGCCAATAGAAGCGACAGTGAGCATCAGCAGGGTGTGATTCGTCTTGCCATAACGTTTATTTTCTTCATTTATGTAACCGGAACCACTTCGTTCAGTGATCACACCGCACCGCATTTGTTGGCGGTTCTCTGGCTGCTCG
>JBDTTC010000100.1:0-3779 GCA_039930825.1 Arenimonas sp. | reverse complement strand
AAAACTCGTGAAAGCCGGGTTTGAAAAAGTATTTTGGCTCGATGGTGGCGTTGCTGCTTGGCAGCAGGCAGATTTGCCACTGGTGAAAGGTAGGAACTGACAAGCACCAATGTCCTTGCTGTCGCTAGCCCTTGTTTGGGCGAGCCACGGCCCCCATGTGATAATGCGGCATTCATTAAAATAAATTATTTGGAGTAATACCATGACCGATTCAAGCGCGGCGACCGATCAAGCCAGCCAAGCCCAATTCACCGTCCAGAAAATTTACGTCAAGGACGTGTCTTTCGAGGCGCCAAATACTCCTGGTATTTTTAACGAAGCCGGTCAGCCACAGCTCAATATGAACCTGAACCAGAAAGTCGCTCGTCTGGAAGATGGCATATACGAAGTAGTTCTTGGCATTACCCTGACTTGTGCAATCGAAGAAAAAAACGTGTATCTGGCTGAAATCGAACAGGCGGGCGTCTTCGGACTGGCCGGTTTTGACGAACGCAATCTGGACATGATGCTGGGCACCTATTGCCCGAACGTATTGTTCCCTTATGCGCGTCAAGCGATCAGCGATCTGATTACTGCTGGCGGCTTCCCTCCGTTTTATCTGCAACCTATCAATTTTGAAGCCCTGTATGCCGAAGGTCTGCGCCGTCGCGCCGAAAACTTCGCGCAACAATCCTCCGGTGCCATCATGGCGGAAGGCGGCAACGCGTAAGCTAGCTCCAATGAGCGAAGCTATCAAAATTGCAGTGCTCGGCGCTGGCTCCTGGGGCACGGCGCTGGCTTCATTGACGGCAAGGCACGGGTACCCAACCTTGATTTGGGGCCGTAATGCCGAACAGATAAAAGCAATCGACGAGCAACACGAAAATACCCGGTATTTGCCGGGTATTCCTTTGCCTGAAAGCCTGCATGCAAGTACCGACCTGCCAAGCGTTGTTGCGTGGGCGGATCTCATCTTGGTTGTAACCCCAAGCCATGCTTTCACGGAAACCCTGAAAGCCCTTGCTGAATATCGTCAGCCACATGCGGGTGTTGCCTGGGCGACAAAAGGTTTTGAACCGGGTTCGGGACGTTTTCTGCACGAAGTTGCCGAAGAAGTTCTGGGCGCTGACGTGCCGCTTGCAGTGGTGACCGGGCCTTCATTCGCCAAGGAAGTTACTCAAGGCTTGCCAACGGCAGTTACCGTGCATTCCGAAAATGATGACTTCGCCCAATCTGTCGCCGAAGCACTTCACGGCCCGGCATTTCGAGCCTATACTGGGAACGATATGCTTGGCGCCGAGCTCGGTGGTGCTATGAAAAACGTGTTGGCGGTGGCCACGGGTATCGCTGATGGCATGAATTTGGGTTTGAATGCCCGTGCCGGGCTCATTACGCGCGGATTGAACGAAATGCTGCGCCTGAATGTGGCCTTGGGCGGCCGTGCTGAAACCTTGATGGGTTTGGCTGGCTTGGGCGATTTGGTATTGACCAGCACTGGCGACTTGTCGCGCAACCGCCGTCTGGGTTTGGCCCTGGGTCGCGGGCAATCCATTCGGGAAGCCGTCGCGGCGATCGGTCAGGTCGTTGAATCGGTGCAAACGGTGGATGAAGTGATGCGTCTGGCAAATCGGCACGGCATCGAATTGCCGATTTCCATGCTGGTGCAGCGTGTGTTGCATGAAGAAATCACGCCGGCCGAGGGTTTGAAGATCATTCTTTCGCGCGAACAAAAACCCGAATATCCGGAAGGTCTATTCAGGATGTAATGTAGTTTTTGTAACGCGGCCAAACCTTCTGGTTTTAGTTGCCGTCGATATTGTCTGACACCTTGCTGTTTATCTGATCCGTGCCATTGGTGCTTCTTTCCATGGCCTCGCGCTGCAGCTTTGCATATAACCTGTGGCCGGCTCGCGTGCGGCATATCTTGTTTTGCAGACGAGTACCGGTTCGAGCTTCGTCCTTGCATATAACCATGCTGTCTCGCGCGACTTTAACCAGCAGTTCGTTGACCAGTTTTTGTTGCGACAGAAGTTGTTGGCGATCTTCCGCCGAAAGTGCGGCGAAGCTGTTGTCGTCCAACAGTTTTCCGGAAATTACTGATAAAGCCCCGTTGAGTATGACGCGGTCCTCTTCACTTATTTCGGAATAGTTATCGTCCTTGTCGATGGCATTCAGCACACTTTCTTTTTGGGTTATATAGCCCGGCTTGCTAATATCGAGGCTTAGTACTGGCACGGCAGGTTTGGCCATTATCGACAGGGAAGCCACCAGGCAAGTAAAAAACACGCAGGCTTTCGTATTCATCGAAGTGTTTTCATTGGGGCGCCTGGACACTCTAAACGAAGAAACCGGCGCTGCGCAATTCAATTTGATCGACGGCAAAGCATTTCGCGAAAAAAACCCGGCCGAAGCCGGGTTTTTCTTTATCAACTGGAAAGCAGATTAGAAGCTGGCGCGAACGCCGACGCTGTAGTCGGTAGCGTCTTCAAAAGCTTCAACTTCGCCTACGATGCCCCACATTTCATTGATGCGCCATTGCAGGCCAACACTGGCGGAGAATGTGCTGTCATATTGCGGGTAGAAGGCGCCATCATAGTCGGCACCATCATTGTAGCTAAGCTTTGCAATGCCTTCGAAGCGGTCAGAGATGCTGCCGCGAATACCGACGGAAACATTGTAGGTGCTGTCATCAAGCACCGGTTCGTTGGAGTTGAGTTTGGTGTAGCCCACTTCTGCAAACCAATCGGCTTGGTCGTACATGGGGCGGTGATAACCGAAGCCCACGCCCCATTTGTCGACATCAACGTTGCTTAGCCGGTTCAGATCACTATTGGAATACTTAGCATTAACATAGAAGTGCTCAGCAAAGCCGAATGAACCGCGAAGACCATAGCCCTCGGAGTCGAGGCCAATGCCGCCGGGCCCATTGGTAACACCATCGGTGCTGTTCAAATAGTCGAGTTCCACGTAGGAATAGCTCAGTTCAGAAGCTTGTGCCGACATTGGCAGTGCAGCGGCAAGCGCCAGAGCAAATAAAGTACGTTTCATTATGTTTCCTCGTTCTGAAATATTGTTTGGTAGTTTGCCAAAATCGGCAATATTCGTGATTGATAACGGCATCACTACTTGATGACGTAATGGATCAAACGTTAAAAAGCAAAAAACCCGGCCGTAGCCGGGTTTTTTCATCAACTACAAAGCAGATTAGAAGCTGGCGCGAACACCAACGGTGTAATCGGTAGCATCTTCAAAAGCGTCAACTTGACCAACAACGCCCCACATTTCATTAATGCGCCATTGCAGACCAACGCTAGCCGAGAATGCGCTGTCGTATTGCGGGTATACATCGCCACCATTGTCAGCACCATCGTTGTAGCTTAGTTTTGCGATGCCTTCGAAGCGGTCGCTGATGCTGCCACGCAGACCAAACGAGACATTGTAGAAGTTGTCGTCAACAGCAGAGTTGTTGGAGTTAACTTGGGTGTAGCCGACTTCAGCGAACCAATCGGCTTGGTCGTACATTGGACGGTGGTAGCCGAAGCCGAGATTCCACTTGTCGTTGTCAATGTTGAGGTTATCGAGTTCGCTATTGGCATAGGCACCCGAGACATAGAAGTTTTCGGCAAAGCCGAACGAACCACGGATGCCGTAACCATCAGAATCGAATTGTTGGCCGCCTGGGCCATCGGTGACAGCATTGGAGCTGTTCACATAGTCGAGTTCAACGAATGAGTAGCTCAGCTCGGAAGCTTGTGCCGACATTGGCAGTGCAGCGGCAAGCGCCAGAGCAAATAAAGTAC